>DAOVFE010000100.1 GCA_030673085.1 Anaerolineales bacterium
CCGGTGTACGAGCCCCGAATCGATTTTCTCACCAACTACATCCAGGCCCGCAATTGGGACAACTAGATCGGCAAAAGAGGGAATAACTGGCTCATGCGTTGCAGGAGCTTTAAGCGAACATCCGCGAGCTCCATCGGCTTCAATAATAAGCACTCCACCCGCCTCACGTACGATCGCATGCACCTTATCGAGCTGGGCAATATCAAGACCAAACCACTTCTTTTTCTGAGCGGACGCCCTGCCTGTTAGCAAGACCGAGGTCTGCGTCCGAAGAAGCCGGCGCAATTCCATCATCGCCTGCGGCTGATTCATAATCAGATGGCTGCTTGCCAGGTCGGTTTGATCGTGTAATATCTTGGTGGTAGTTGTTAACACAACCGGCAACTCACCGGCAAGCTCCGTTGCCAGCTTTCTAAGACATGTCGATTTTCCGCCTGCCCCAGTAAAAGCAACAACCTGACCGGGTTTCAGGCGCAATGCGTCTGCCAGCCGCATATTATGCTCCAAATGTTAGCGAATATTCGGCCCGCATCCCGGCCTTCTTTCCTGATGTCCAGGATCGCCGCCCTTCCATCTTATATAACCGCCAACCTTCTCGATAATGCCGGTCGCAGGTCCTATTACAAACGAACCTTAGCTACTTTATCTTACGATGGCACCGAAGATACGAGCAGACTAGCGCGAAGCGCCTTCGCATTTGCTGGATTTATCTCTGGAATTGGAAACCGGCGCTTCTTGGCTATGAGCTCTTCTGAAATTTTTTAATGCCCTTCAAGACATGCTCGGGCGTTAATGGGAACTCATCGAACCAGACGCCGGTTGCATCGCGGACAGCGGCTGTAACAGCCGGTGCCAATGGTATGAAGGGCATTTCACCCATCCCGCGCGCTCCCCATGGACCGTCCGGATCGGCGTATTCAAGCACAACCGATTCAACCTTCTCAGGAATATCCAAGACTGTTGGAATCAA
The DNA here is from genome assembly GCA_030673085.1 of Anaerolineales bacterium. Taxonomy (GTDB): domain Bacteria; phylum Chloroflexota; class Anaerolineae; order Anaerolineales; family E44-bin32; genus JAFGNH01. Next base: position 971 of record DAOVFE010000100.1, read on the forward strand.
ATAGGTAGATAAATCCCGTGTCTTGATATCGCCGCCGTTCTGAATGAAGTTCTCTAAAATAGTCCACCCAGCCGCCTGGACAACACAGCCCTCGATCTGGCCCTGAACCTGCTGCAAATTAACTGCCTTGCCGACATCATCGGCGCAAACGACATTAAGCAGCCGGATGTGGCCGGTCTCCGTATCGACCTCGACCGTTACGGTCTCAGCAACGTAGCCATAGGCTAAATTGGGATAGCATTCGCCGGTTTCAGGATCGAATGGGGTAGTCTTGGGCGCATGATAGACATAGGTCGCAATGGCCGGGCGTTCTTCTTTATTCCATTTCTTAAGGACTTCTTCCGCCGCCCCGCGGATCGCATTACCGGCCATAAAAGTCATCCGTGACGCGGAGACCGAGCCTGCGTTCTCGGCCGTCGCTGTGTCCGATGGAATCAGGCGCACCTTCTCTATCGGAACGCCAACCGCATCGGCTGTCATTTGAAGGATTGCGCTATGCGCTCCCTGTCCCACTTCTGCTGCGGCATGACGCATAACCACTTCCTCAATTTCAACACTGCCATGCAGCTCAAGTATCGCAGTACAGACTTCAGGAAACCCATATGAAAAGCCAACGTTTTTCAGGCCGCAGGCGAAACCGATTCCCCGTTTTAGGTGCGGTTCAGTCGGCTCGCCAAGCTGCTCTCGCGATGGCCGCTTCCAGCCATGTTCGGTTATTTTCCATCCAGCGACCTTAGCCGCCTTCTCGACGACTTTCCCAATCGTCACTCCGGCCGGCAAAGCCGTTCCAACTGAAAGCAGGGCTCCTTCGGTGAGGACATTGCGAGCTCGGATTTCTACCGGATCCATTCCCAGCTTCTCGGCCAATTTGTTCATTTGTCCTTCGGCCACAAATCCGGCTTGCGGGCCGCCAAAGCCCCGAAATGCACCACCCGGATTATTATTTGTATAAACCGCATATGAATCAATCTTTACATTGGGAATTTCATACGGGCAGGTGATCATTACTGCGGCATTACCAAGAACCGTGGTTGAAGTGTAGGCGTAAGCTCCGCCATCTTCGATCAACTCTGCATCAGCGGCGATCACTTTCCCGTCTTTAGTAGCGCCCCATTTGGTTCGAATAATAAATCGATGACGCTTACAGTGGCCAACAATGGATTCCTGACGTGACCAGATGATTTTCACTGGGCGATCAATACCGCGTTGGTGAAGCCGATAGGCAGCCAACCCCAATACTATCTGAACGGACATGTCTTCCCGGCCGCCAAATGCGCCGCCGACCATTGGATAGATGACTCGAACCCTGTCTTCGGGCAGATCAAGCGCATGCGCTATCTCCCGGCGATCTTCGTGTGTCCACTGTCCGCCAACAAGCACGGTCACCCTGCCTAGCTCATCGATATATCCTATGCCAGCCTCCGGCTGCAGATAGGCGTGTTCTTGGAATGGAGTTTGATACTCCCCTTCTACGATCACATCCGCTTCGGCAAATGCTTCCTCTACCGAACCTTTGAGAACCTGCTGATGGCATAAGACATTGCTTTCTTTGTCCGGGTGAAGCAATGTGGCGCAATTCTTCATGCCCTCAATCGGATCAGCAACTACCGGCAGATCCTCATAATCCACCTTAATATGCTTTAAAGCTTCAGTTGCTATCTTCTCGCTTTCGGCGATTACCAGCGCTACCTGATCTCCGATGAAACGCACTCGATCAGCATATGGCTTATCTGATCCTGGCCCGCAAAGCACCGGCTGGTCCATGATAATCTGGCCATATTCATTCACCGGCACGTCTTTAGCGGTCAGCACTGCGAGCACACCTGGCATAGCTTCCGCCGCCGATGTTTCCAGGCTATGAATGATAGCGTGTGGCCTATCGGCAAATAGGATCTTCATATAGGCTTGATTAGCCCGATTGTAATCGCCCGGAAAAAGCGCTTGCCCCTTCACTTTTTTCACTGCATCAATACGCGGCACCGATTGGCCAACTACAGACATAAATCACTCCTGCATTTAACCCGATACTTTTATCCCTTGCAGCTCATACGCGGTCAAGCTAATAAACGGGCGGTCTCGAGATCGAAGATACGCTTAAGAATCGCCAGGCTGGTTGCATAGCTCGGATCCATTCCAAAATAGGAAAGTGAACCGGCGCCCAAACTTTTTCCCTTGCTTAAAGGAGTATCGGAGGCATAGTGTAGGAGGCCCAAATCGAATGGCAGCTCATATAAATTCACGATTTCATTTTTAGGGTACCGCTTGGGCCGATACATTTCGCATACCGCCGAAAGGTAGGGCCCGGCCTCCATTTCAATATCGGTATAACCCTCGCGGTAAAACACATCCATATAGCGCGGCGTTTGCAGAAATGTTCCCCGCACTGAAACCCCCTTTTGATTGTCCAGTACGGTGCCATAGATGATGTTTTCTCCCACATCGGAGGCCGAGAAGCAATTATCGAAAAGATAGGTGTTCTGGGAATGCTCGTCATGAATAAGTGAAGGGATCATTACATCCCCAATCACCCCATTGAGCGATGCCGCTTTTCCCATGATATATACACCCCGTGTTTCACCTACCCGGGTCGCAATATAGGAGAGAATCAAATAGGATGAAAACCCCAATGGGTAATCTATATTAATAATCAGGGCATCGCTTTTTTTAAGAACATCCAAATCAGAACGGCGGAGCCGGGGATCTACCCAATCATAGTGCATTCGGCTGAGTTCGACGACTTGCACATCAAGGCCAAACCTGTTTTTGCACGGAAACCGATGTATGCCGCAAGTCTGTTCGGCTTCATTCCTAATTCGTCCAAGATCTTTGCCTTCCTCCGTTGTCAGAAATTTCTTGAGTATGTAGTAAAGGAAATTTTCCCGGCTTGAAGGAACGTTTTGGGCTTCGATTTCCTGCCACTCAGCAAGCAAGCTGGCATTCTGCGGCTGTTTTAGATAATGAATCAGTTCTTGCTCGTGCCGCAATGCAAAGCCGCTTATCAGGTTTACAATGCTATGGATATTACTGGATACAAAGTAGACCGGCCGTTTAGTGATAAACGGCATCGCTTCCTCAACTCTTTGCCACCATAATTGGATAGCGCGTCGATAATCATTCAGCGACCCGGCCAGCAGACGAACCGTAATCTGCTTCCGCCGAGATGCGATAGATTGCATCACCGACCAGAATTCGTCGCCCCACACCTGTCGAAGCCGTATAAGGTCATCAAATTCCACACCTGTCCCATGCGCCAGCACACCCATGCCCTCATCATTGTCTACTTGGTCCAACAGGAAGGCTTGTACTTGCTCGCCGCGCATCATATCATGAAGCTTATTCCATTCGATCTGGAAAGCAGTGAGCGAAGGAATAACATCATCGATATCAGAACGACTGGCAATAAAGCATGCCAAAGTGTTTTCGCCATCAAAATAGCTGCTACGGCGGCGTGCGCGGGCCGAGACTGCCTGCCAGTTATCGAGGTGAATGCCGCATTTTTCGAAGACTTCTTCACCTTGCCCCAGGATAACGTGATCGGCATTGATGATGCAGGCCGGCAGTCGTAGGCTGCTATAGATGAGAGCGGATACATCCAACCGAGGCGAGTGTGCCAATGAATGCAACGGCGAACCCATTGCGCTATGCACTTCCTCTAACGTCCGAATTTTTACATCCGTTGTAGCGCGCAGAAGCGAGTAATAGGTCCGAATATAAAGCTCGATTTCTTCCGATCCAGTGCTGGGAACAGTCCTGTCCATAATAATCCTTGTCCTCTTTAGTGCTACGAGTACATTGACGGAGGAGCATCATATTCATCAGGCTGGACGGGAAAAATTATGGCATAAATAAGGCTCAGCAATCCATAACCAAACACCATGAACAGGAAGGCAATCACTAATTGAATCCATAATCCTTCCGGCAACATAGGCAGGTAAGGTATCGTCATGAGCTTGCTCGGAATCGGGATCCAGCTATTGATGCTGTTTTCCTCAAGCAATAATCCGCCGACAAAGTATCCACCAATCGCCAGGCCCGATAACATGAGACATCCGATTCCGCGCCAGATTGGATGTAAAGCCCTTTTCTTGGCAGATTCCTTTTCTTTTATTTCATAGCGATAGAAGTCACCTCGGCCCATTTTCTCTCCCTTTCTATCATTCCCCGGCTAATAGCCCGAAACCGGTTTCATGCTAGCCGCCAAAGATATGATGCGCAACATTCGATCCCATTATCCACCGCCTTCATCCGGTTTGGTCCCCTGCATTTCTGCAGCTTTTTCAATTGCACTGATGATCTTATAGTATCCAGTGCACCGACATAAATTTCCGGCAATCGCTTGCACAATATCCCGTCGGCTGGGATGTGGGCATTCCTCAAGGAGTTTCGCGGCCGACATTAAGAAGCCGGGGGTACAGTATCCACACTGCACTGCGCCCTCATCGATAAAGGCTTGTTGAATTGGATTCAACTTGCCATTGGCCGCCAATCCCTCTATAGTTGCGATTTCAGCCATATGAGCACGCGGGGCTGGCACCATACAGGACATAACCGCTCTGCCATCCAGGTGAACTGTGCAAGCGCCGCATTCACCCTCATCACAACCCTCTTTCGAGCCAATTAAGCCCGCTTCTTCACGCAATAAACGTAACAAGCTCTTATCATAGCCGGTCCGAAATTCATACCGTTTGCCATTAATTGTGGTAGCGATCACATCACCTTTTTGGTGCTCATAAGACTGAGGCAATTGTCTTGTCCAATGCGGCTCTTTCGCTCCCCAAAGCATGACCGGATGCGCGGGATACTCTTCCTTCTCATTGCCGGCTGCCAGAGCGCGCAAACAACGGATAATGCATATTCGCGCCATTTGCTTCCGATAGATAGCTGTAGCACGCACATCATCAATCGGTTTAGCGGCTTCGGCAGTAAGGTCCCCAACTTCTGCAATGACCTCCGAGTTCAACTGTTTTCCAATCAGGAACTCCTCAGCCGCTTTAGCATGAACAATCGTTGGCGCTACTGCGCCAAGGGTAATCGCTGCACGTGCAACGGTGGAACCATCCAGCTCAATCATAATGGCTGCATTAACCAATGAAATGGCCTGCGCTCTGCGCAGCGCCAGTTTATAGAAAGCGCTATGGCCATTCTCTGGTTGAGCTGGGAAGGCGATATCAGTCAGTATCTCGTTATCACCCATTACATTACGACGAACGCCGGTGTAGAACTCATCTAAGCCAACCTCGCGCTTCCCGGCAACTGATGTCAGCGTCAGTCGCGCTCCAAAAGCCATTAGCGGAGCAATCGCATCGTTGGCCGGCGAAGCCGTGATCAAGTTTCCGGCAATTGTTCCCCGATTTCGGATCTGGGGAGATCCGATCTGCCAGCAAGCCTGCGCCAGCGCAAATGCACGATCTACAATCAACCGTGAACTGGCGCAATGATTGTGGCACACCACTGGCCCAAGATGAATCCGGCCTTGATCATCGAGCGTAATCTGATCCAATCCTGGAATGCGGGTTATATCAATAAGGACTTTAACCCCCGGACGCTGGCCTCGTTCCAGCTCAAGCATTATATCGGTTGCGCCAGCGACGATGCGCGCCTGGCCTCGATGCTCCTCCAGGATTCGGAGAGCTTCTTTCATTGTATTGGGCGTGTAATACTTTTCCCACATAGCCAACTTTTGCTCCCTTGCACTTCTTCTAGTCAATGAGATTTACAGATGCAAAGCAGTCTGGCACTAACCTGACTCTGTATGATCCGTCTGCCGC
>DAOVFE010000335.1 GCA_030673085.1 Anaerolineales bacterium
GAAGCCCACGCCCCATATATATACCGTCTAATTTCTCGTAATTGGGCTTTTTTCAGTGTAGTCATAGCCTATATTAAATAATAGATCTTGTGAGCTCCCTAAAGACGTTTTTGTTCCTTCTTAACAAGGGCTGGCACTGGATATCCATATAGTTTATTCGAATTTTTTTCATCTCTAGGGAAAATATCACTTAAGCATTCGATCCGGCCATCTTTTCAGCACCCATCGCTTACACCCAATAGCTGCAGTGGCATGGAGAGAGTGCTATAATCGCGAAGAGTCGACGGCCGCTTGCCATCTATGACCCTTCTTGAAGCTGTTTCTCTTCTTATCGAACCACCAACCAGCCTGGTCTATCATCTGACTCTGGCAATGGCGCTGGCTTTAATATTCGGCCTTGCCCAGGTGCACCGTCAACGCCGCATCAGCCCCTGCGCTATTCGTTGGAGTCTGACCTCAGGTGGTCTACTTGTGCTGCGTCTCTCAACAATGATCCTCGCTGGTCTAGCATGGCTTAGAATCATCGATGATTCCATTCTGCCGCTCATAGATCGTTTCGCCAGCCTTGCAGGTCTCATCGTCTTCATCGGAGCGATCCTTTTTACTCAATCAAAGCGCACAAGCGACTACGTACTGGCTATTGGAATAGGGATTTGCGCACTTTTGCTTATTCTTACACCGGTTATTGCTTCCTATCAAGAACCTTCCCCTTTCTTCAATCATACTTGGCCCGACGCAGTTTGGGGCTTCGCCGGTTTAATATTCGGAATGGCCATCACAACCTCTCTCGTTTTATTTCATCCTATCCAATGGGAGTATGCCTTTGCGCCGGTCGCGTTACTCACGCTTGGATATGGCATGCACTTATCGATGGGACCGGTAGACGAGTCGCTCGCGGGCTTCGTCCGACTAGCCGAATTGATTTCCTATCCCTTGTTTGCAATTGCAGCCTCGCGCAGCCTGGCTTACGAATTTACAAGATCCGAGCCGGCTCTAATGGCCGGCATAGTTCCTAATAGCCAGACATCTCATTGGTCTGCAACTCTAAAGGCGCTTGCTCAGCTTTCAGCTACGGCTGACAGTTCATCTATGCTCGAATTGGCTGCACCGGCCATCGAGACAATAGGTAAGGCTCTAAATGCCGCTATTAGCTTGATTATTACTCCTCCCGATTCTTCAGAAAAGCTGATCGCCTTAGCCGGCTACAATTTGGCTCATAATCAGAATATAGCCACGGTTGCCTTTTCAAGACAGGACTGCCCTCGGATCGCGACCGCCATCATCGAAAATCGCGCAGCCATCTTTTCTCTGGACAACCAAAGTCCAGACACCAAGACGCTAAATACAATCACCGGCTTTGATATAAATGGGCCTGCACTTCTGGCCCCACTCTCCACCAACGATCAAGTGATCGGCGGAATTTTGCTCCTATCGCCATATACGAAGACTGCTTGGGATCTGCAGGATCAAGAGATTCTTATAGCATTTGCATATTATCTGACCCAGTGCTTTTATTTATCTGCCACAGGCCAACAGCATGTTCGCACTTCTGGGCATATTGATGTAATTACCCAACCCATGTCGGAACAGCAACACGATTTGGATGACAACATCGCCCAACTGCGCGAGTCTCTTAATGCAGCTCAGGCTCAAAATCAGAAGTATCTTCTTCAATATCAAACCCTGCTTGAGCAGTATGAGACTGCACAGGCAGAACTAGGAAAGCGAAGGAACAATGGCAACCAATTGCTTGAGGCTTTAGAAGCAGCTCAAACCCAGAATAAGCAAAATCTCCAAAAGCTCCATGTGCAACTTCAACGCTACGATGCTTGTCAAATTAAAATTGCAGATCTTGAATCCCGGCTTCACTCTCTTCAATTAGGCTCTGGGATAGATGTTATTGATTCGGGACAAAAGGTTGAACAACTGGCCAGCGAATTAAAGCTCACTCTTCAGGAGTTGGCAGAAACGCGGTCAACATTAGCAATGGTGGAAGCTTCCCAGCTCGACATGACTTCCTCGCCTGCCCGCGCTGTATTCGATACCATAGCGATCAATGCCATCATCCAAGAGCTGCATCGCGCGATGTCCTCCATTCAAGGGTATACCGGTCTACTTATGGGTGAGTCAGTCGGCAGACTGGGCGCCATGCAAAGCAAGTTCCTTGATCGAATTCATCATACGATTGATCGCATGCGCACATCGTTGGATGATTTCGCCAGCCACGGATCGTCTGAAGTTGCCAGTCTGGCTATGGCTTCCCATGAAGTTAATTTGATCGAGGTAATCAATGAAGCCATCTCTCAGGTATCCAAGCTTCTTCGAGAAAAGATCCTTATACTAAAGCTGGACCTGCCAGATACAATACCTCCAATGCAAGGCAATCCAAGCACTATTATCCAGATTCTGGTCCATCTTCTTCAGAACGCGATCGCAGTATCGCCCAAAGACGAAGAAATCACAGTCGCCGTCAGGCTTCAGCCAGGCGAAAGCGCCGACTTTGTTCTGCTTTCGGTATCAGACCGCGGCGAGGGAATTTCACCCGATAATATCGGCCTCGTCTTTCAGCCTTCTTATCAGCTCAGCCAGCCAGGAAGCCGTGAAGCTGGCGATAGCGCTAATGAACTCTCAATCGTTAAAACTCTGGCCGAGACAATGGGGGGACGCGTTTGGGTCGACA
>DAOVFE010000157.1 GCA_030673085.1 Anaerolineales bacterium
CAAGCCCACCGTTGAGAACATAGATCAAATATTTAAAAGATCGTCGTAGCGCAACGGCTTAAGGTTATGTTTGCATTTGGAGGTCCATCAGCCGCTGCTGCTCCGCTCCACCATTGCCGTACAGGATTGTAAGCAGGAGGCTCACTTCGACCATCACAATGAGGAATATTGGGATTAACAGTTCTCCTCCGCAGCGGCCGATAAAACCTTCTGTCTTACCGCTGGATCAACGGCCGCTTGCCACAGGGGGTGTGGGGGATAGGGCTCGTGTCCCCCACAGTCCCCCTATGGGGGACGAACAGGGGGGATTAAAATGGCTAATCGAATAAACCTCTTCGAGATTCAGCATTCCCTTGCTTAACTGCCTTGTCCTAAAGTCAAATCCTCAGTGGATTTGGGTCCAATTAACCAATATCAGATTCTCCTCGCATTCATCAGACGTGGTCAAGCGGATCTCATCGGAGAGAGGCATTCCGGAGGAATCTGCAATATGTATCCGGAGGGACTTTGTAGAGGCAACAGGATGATCACCAAGCACAATTTCATACCCGCCTTCACCATAATCGGGTGCATCGCCTGTAAGGGCATCCATATCTACCGGTTCGCCAGCTAGCCTACCCTCAATATGGATCGTCAGATCCATGATGGGCTGACCATCAAGATCAAACACCTGCCCGGCCACTCCCATCCATTCACACCCCTGATCATTAGCGAAATTTTGGGTTAAGATTGGGGATCCGTCTTGCAAGATAAACGCAGGAGCGCTTGGGCTAGGTGTTAGCGTTGCTTCACCACTAGGCGCAGTGCCGCCTGTCGGCGAAGGGCTGCTAGTTGGGCTCGTAGTTGAGGTCGGCGTGATTGTGTGTGTTGGTGTAGGCGTCGATGTGCTTAACTCTGGAGTAGCTGTCCAGGTTGGTGGTAAAGCGACTCCCACATTCTCAGTCGGCGTCGCAAGCTGCAATGCAGCTATAATTGTAGGCGGCGGAAGAGGATTAATCGGTAGATAAGGATTAACAAAGATAACCGCATAGACGCCAATAATACAAAATGTAGCGATTAGGATTAAGCCGGTAAGAACATTTAGAATTTTACCGCCGCCCATACTGCCACCTCGCTTTTAATATATCCTTTATTCCCGTAGCCATCTCCCAAAAACTTTCTTAGGGTATGGTTACGATTTCGACTTCGACAGTTGTGTACTGAGAAGCAATCCAAGCTTCAACAGCATTCTCCTTGGCAAGCTGTAGCGCTCTTGGCGCCAACGGGCGAACACCACGTTCAATAACCTGCACCAGGTGATAGCCAAGCGGGCTTTGGACGACATCGCTGATTTCATCAGCTTCAAGACCAAAGGCGGCTTCCTCTACCTCCGGCATAGTCAGTGTTCCGGGCGCAAACCAGCTCAGATCGCCTCCGGCAGGTCTTGTGCTCAAGTCAAGCGAATATGTTTGAGCCAGTATGGCGAAGTCGGCACCATCAAGTAACTGGTTGTGAATCACCTCGGCCAGTTCTTTATCAGCAACGAGAATATGACGGGCATGAGCTTGTTCTATTTCCCTTGGAACGCCAGCCGTGATTTCGGATACCATTATAGCCGCCAAGAGATCTTCGTTAAGCGCAGCCCGAAAGCTGTCCGAAGTATAGTGATTTGCCGCAAGCCAGGTATTTAGAGACTCCGTTCCGCCATGTGCATATGAAAGTTCTTCAATTCGTTCATCAATCACCGCCTGGCTAATTGAATTGCCGGCATTGCGGGCGCCCAAGGAAAGCAACCGCCGGTCGATAAGCGCCTGCAAAACCTGTTGACGGTAATCATCATTCAAAGTTGCAAGGTCAATGCCAAGCTCTATCTTGGCATCCTCAAATCGAGCAACTTCATCCTCAAAATCACTTAGCAGAATCGGTTCGCCATTCACTGATGCAGCGATGGGCACTGATGTAGCAGTAGGCGGGGCAGCGGTTGCCGGAGGAAGCGTCGGCGTCTGCACTGTGGGTTGAGGGTTAGTACAGCCAGCAATAAAGATACCGCTAATTATAAGCGCGATTATGTAGCGGTGATGCATTTTCTTCATGCTGCGGATTATACCCACGATATTCCAGTCAGGCCAACGGAACCGCTTCATTGCATTGTTTAGGCGAAGACAATGACCACTGGCCGGCGGCGGGTCTCATTATAGAAAAATTTCGACAAATCACGCTCAACCCGATTTCGCATACCATCTTTCTCGGTTTTCGCTACCACTTCACGAATCCGTTTTCGGGCATCGCCGAATAGCTGATCAGCTTCATGGACGAATACGAAACCCTTGGATACAATCTCCGGCTCATTAACCAAGCGGCCGCTTTTTGGATCGAGATTAAGATACACGGCCACAAACCCATCGCGAGACAGCGCTTCACGTTCACGCATCACAGCAGGACCAACATCACCAACCCCGCTACCATCAATGAATACATATCCGCCCGGAATTCGCTCGCCTATTTTCATCTCGGCGTTGTGAAACTCAATCACGGTCCCATTTTCAACGACAGCGATCCGTTCAGGGGCTAATCCGAGTTCCCTCGCCAGCCTTGCATTTTGCTTTAGATGTCGCAGTTCTCCATGAATCGGAATGTAAAATTTCGGGCGAACGAACTGGATTAGCATTTTTATCTCCTCCTGACTGGCATGCCCAGAAACATGTACTGGCGCAACGTTTTCGTCAATAACCTCAACGCCGCGGTGGAGAAGACGGTTAATCGTTCGGTAGACCATTTCCTCGTTGCCCGGTATAGGTTGAGAGGATAGGACCACAGTATCAGATGGTAGTAGATCGAAATTTCTATTAGTCCCAGTCGATAGTCGACCCAGGATCGAGGATGGCTCACCTTGAGTCCCGGTACACATCAAAACTACTTGATCGGGATCCATACTGCGAGTCTGATCTAAGGACACAATCATATCGTCAGGGATTTTAAGGTATCCCAACCTGCGCGCCATTTTTACATTTTCGACCATACTCATTCCCACAAAGGCCATCTTTCGCCCATAGCGTTCTGCCACTTCGGCCGCTTGCGCTATGCGTGAAATCAGCGAGGCAAAGGTGCCGATAAGGATTCGCCCCTTGGCATTGCGGAAGACAGAATCAAATCCGCCTTCGATGACTTTTTCCGATTCCGTCCAGCCGGGATTATTGGCATTGGTTGAATCGGCCAAAAGAGCCAGCACGCCGCGTCCGCCGAATTCGGCCAGTTTGGCAAAATCGGTCGGCCACCCATCAATGGGGGTATGGTCAAACTTGAAATCGCCGGAATGCACTATCAATCCGGCTGGGGTTGTAATTCCCAACCCGACAGAATCGGGGATTGAATGGCTCACGTGGAAGAATTCCACCGTGAAAGGGCCCAGCTTAATGCTCTCGCCCGCCTGGATGGTATTTATTTTAGCCGCTTTCAGCATACCGCCCCGATTTAATTTAACTTCAACCAAACCACGAGTCAGCGCGGTTGCATAGATCGGCGCTTGGATCTCGCGCAGCAAGTACACAATACCGCCGGTGTGATCCTCATGTCCGTGAGTAATAATAATCCCCCGAACCTTGTCTTTCTTATCTAGAAGATAGTTGAAGTCGGGAATGATGTAATCAATCCCGAGCATGTCATTTTCAGGAAACATGATGCCAACATCAATGATGAGTATGTTCTCGCCATATTCTATGGCCATCATGTTTTTTCCTACTTCACCTAATCCCCCTAAGGGGACAATTCGTAATGGTTTAATTCCCATAAAACCTCATATTAATTTTGTGATTTGAAATACGTACTTATACATCAATACCCCGCCGGCTTGAAAGCCGCCAGGGACAAGGTAGTCGCATATCCTGCAAAAGCTCACTGGCTTAATTTAGCCGCGATACATCTGCGGCCTGAAGACCTCGTACCGTGTCTTCAAGGAAGAAGGCAACTTTTTCCCCTTCTAAAAGCAGAGGGACATCCTTGTCAGTGATCGCGCTGTAGTGCACAAAGACATTTTCGCCGTCTTCGGCGCAGATATATCCATAGCCTTTAGACCCGTCAAAACAGCGCACTATACCGGTCGTCCTTTTTGTCACAGGACTAACCTCCATAATAACATCAACGAATTCTATCACAACTGTTCGGGTTGAGGATGTTGAAAACAAATTTGCCTGTAAAAGGGTGTAGGGGTGGGAGCACCGCTCCCACCCGATATCTACCAGCTTCTTGGCAAATGATTTTTCTCTTTCAATGCCTTCCGAATTGCATCAATCATTGATCGGCGCAGAATATTCCCCATCAGTAATTGGATTTGCTGCTTGCCATATAAAAAAAGACAAGGATGCATCATGTCTCTATATGCACCCTCGCTTGATAAAAGCACAACACCCTTGCCGGCCTAGGCCATTTTGGCGCAATTCGTCTTAGACTTCGGTATAAGTGATTATCACGCCATTGCCTTCTTCCCATTTTTCAATACGTTGATGCATTTTATAACCCATTTGCCTTAACATAGCCTGACAGGCATTCATGATCGGGTCTACGAAAGGATCTTTTACGCCGGTCTTGATCAATAAGTCGAGGAAGTAGAGATTAGTGTAATCCCTGACCTTGATCTGAAAATGACCTTCATTTTCGCTGGTGACCTCTATCTCGCTGGCGAAGCCAAACTCGTTTATGAAGACACGGCAAATATCCATTAAAATATCTCTTGGACTATCGCCAATAATCTCCAAACCCATCTCTCTTTCCATGAGCCATAATGCATGGTTGCCTATAGGCGCACTAAAAGCGAAACCCGTCCTTCCCAGAGTATCCCAAACGCTTGCTGCCAGCGCTAATAGCATAATGCTGTTAAGACGAGAGCGGTTTTCAGTTTGCTGTTGCTCGTTTACCATATTATCAGCTCTCCTTGCCATCCTAAGATATTCTCTTGCAAAATTGCATTTCAGAGCGATCTAATAGTCCATTCAGACGAGCCCTTGCCCTAGTATAACGCTCTATCGACTATTAAACCCCAGCATTTGAAACTATTGCTTGGGCATCATTTTATAACATTATCTCGTTTGCTTCTAGTCGGGCTAGCGCATATGATTCTTATTTTTTCTTATGTCTCCATTGAGAAAAGGTCTTTCCCTTGATATCAATATGATTAATTCGCCCTTGAGCAGTCTTATTCTTGCTAGATTTTCATGATTCGGGTTACGCTTTGCCCTTCAAGAATTAAGCCGCTTCAAATAACTACATTCCTCAAGTATGATTTTATCATTTTATTCGATTAGCCAGAATACCCCTCAGCTTGCTGAGGTCCCTAAGCTTGCTTAGGGGATGAATGGCCAGGGCCGTAGGCACTGCAGGGCGATAGTCCTGAGCGAATATTTAAACAAAACCCGCACCCGAAGGGGCA
>DAOVFE010000302.1 GCA_030673085.1 Anaerolineales bacterium
TCATCCTCGTTCTCTTCGATCCCGCCTTCAATCCCGACCCAATAGTCGGCTTTCGAAATCAACATGGCGGCCCTACGGACCCGATTGAGCGCCCCTTGATAGGTCTCCTCATCTGATAGGGGCTGATCGCTGATGCCGGATGAAAGCGTAATCGATTGAGCTTCGAAGGCTTGGTTGGGGAACATCTTTTGGAAGCCATTTAGTGTTGCCTGGATTTTGACCGGGTTATCTGAGGCGATCACGATGGTTTTCATATAATCTGCTCGGCGATATGGATTCTAAAATGACGGCGCAATTGCGCTAACGATCATGATGAAGATAATCTGCTCGAAAATCGACTAAGCACAATGCCGGATTCAATCCTTTCTGACCTAACCGGCGAAAAGCCGAGCGGGTTTGCCGGGAGCGGTGTAGCGATACTCTGAAATTAGAGCCGGCGTAGTAACGGAGTATCGACAGACGGAGTCTGCGGTTTGACGCTCATTATCTTGACCAGGCTGATAACAAACAGCGCAACCCCCAGCGCGGTTGTAATTATATAGACGATTATATTAGTATGAAAGCGCACATCAAGAAGAATCGCGGCGGCATATACCGCCACGGCGACAAGCGGCATGACCAGTAGGCACGCATAACTCATTGCCTGAACCCTAGCAGCAGACGATTCGGCAAGGCTCGAGCGCGTTTCTGTCTTGCGGTTTTTAATCAGAGCGATCATAACAACCGCGAGCAAAGGAAAGAGAATAAGAGCGGATATTGGCACAGCTCGCAGAGTGATGAAAATATAATACGGTGCCAGGAGCGCGGCTGCCATATATAAATCATACTTATTTAATGATACTGCGGCGGTTGCATTGCGGTCATAAATCCAATAGCACAAGATCAACAACGAACTGGTTGCGAATGCGAATATCGAAAAGGTAGGCAAGGCGGCAATCTGATTTGGATCACCCAGCCACCAACTGATGGCCCAGAATCCCCAGAAAAGACCCAGTCCACCGGCCAGTAATATAGTCTTGAAGACATTGTTCTGATGCAAGATCACTCTTACTATGTACCAACCGATAAGGATACTGATGAGATCATGCCAGGCCAATCCGGTCCATGAAAGCTGAAAAGGGAAATTATCGTACATTGTTTGGACGATAATCCCTTCTGCCGACCATCCATAGACCGCCCCGGAAAGAAAAAGCGCCCAGATACTCCTTACCTTAAATACGGACACGATCGATAAGAACGCATAGGATAGGACTGAATATACGATCCAGGTCGTGATCAGGCTGCCGATGGTATCCTCGTTGGGTCTATATCGGGCGTAAAACACAAGCTCCGAATAGAACATTAAGATATAACCGGTTGACAGCGCCAGAAGCAGCTTCTTCACATTCTTCATTCTTTTCTCGATCTCCTGCTCTGCCATTCAGTCAGAGACCGGCATTGGACTGAGCAGCGGCTATGGGATTTCGCAGCAAGATAAAATCCGAAATCCGTGTTAATCGGGATTTGATTATGACATAAAACGCCTGCAAAAGTCCATTTCACGATAAGGCTGGCCGGACGAGAAATGGGTTCATGTTGAATTGAAAAAGACCGAACATTGCCAACAATCCGGCAACAAGGTACGCTTTAATCGGGAACTTGCAGAATCGGGGGGCGATATGCATTATTCCAAACATGGCCAAAAATGGAGAAGCATCTCATGGCAAAATCCGTCTATTCTTACAAAATGCGTCATTATGAGTGTGATGGCTTAGGGCACTTATACCTTGGCAGCTATTTGCGATACATACATGAGACAGCCGCTAGGGCTTCGGTGGAAGAAGGTTATGATCCAACTCGTTTTGCGGCAATTAAGCAAATATGGCTGCCACGCCGAACCCAGATCGATATGCTTCGCCCGTTATATTTCGGCGATATGATTGAAGTAAAAACGGAAGTAATTGCAGTGCGGCCGGACAGCATGACGAGGGTTTATGAGTTTGGCAAACCAGATTCTGACAAGTTGAATGCAGTAGCATATACCGACTTAATTTATCTAAATCGCGGGACAATGCAATCCGCCGCAATTCCGACGGAGATAGCAGCGGGGTTGGCTGTAGCGAGCGCTTCGGAAGTACCGGCATGGCGCAAGCCGTTTCCACGCTTATCGATACGTCCTTCGGGAAGCGTCACTCAACTGAGGCGAGTTGGGTGGCGGGACGTCGCCCCAGAGCAAATCATCTATAACGCCGCATATCTGGACTATATGGTGGACTGTGCAATGCAGGCAGGCATAACTTATGGCTGGACGATGGCCGCAGGCCAGGAGGAAGGCTATGTCTTTGTGGCACGGCGGCAATGGATTGACTATCTTGCGCCCGCGGGGCTGCGGGATGAGCTTGAGGTAGCAACCTGGATTTCAGAAGTGAAGCGTTCGACTGTAATGCGCCACTACACGATTCATCGAGTTGCAGATGGTAAACCGATGGCGCAGGGACATACGCTATTTATGACTATTGATTTGGAAACCGGGAGACCAGTTCGAATGCCGCCGACGTTCAAGGAGCGCTTTGCATCTCATATCTCGGAATAAAAACCGTGGACAGCGTCCATGTTTCCGTATTTTCGCCAGATTCTATCTTGGCTGATAAAGAGGGCCAGCGACTTTGTAAGAAAATTGGCCGATACGAAAATGGCAAGAATCTTAACGGTCTGGTATTGCTGAATAAGTTGATATTACCTTGGATGGCTAATGAGGGTTTTAAGCCATCATAGAAGTTCGAAATCAGATGGTTTCGTTCTTTGATTATGCCGTTAGAATGTCGGACTTACGCAAGGCAGCACCAAGCCGGTGAAGAGCCAGTCCAATCCAGATAAGCCCCCGTCTCTTCT
>DAOVFE010000102.1 GCA_030673085.1 Anaerolineales bacterium
ATTCGAAGCAGTGGCATAAAGGCGCGATTTTACCAAGCGTCCACGAGTGAGCTATATGGAAGCTCACCGCCTCCACAGAGCGAAGATACACCGTTCCACCCACGCAGCCCTTATGCCATCGCCAAATTGTATGCCTACTGGATAACGATCAACTATCGAGAGGCGCATAATATTTTTGCAGCGAATGGGATTCTCTTTAACCATGAAAGCCCACGCCGCGGTCCGACATTCCTTACCCGTAAGGTAACACGGGCTATTGCCCGCATACAGGCAAATCTTCAGGTTAAGGTATATCTAGGTAATCTAGATTCCCGGCGTGATTATGGCTACGCGCCCGAGTATGTTGAAGTGATGTGGCGCATGCTTCAACAAGATGAACCGGGTGATTTTGTGCTCAGCACCGGCGTTTCTCCCACAATACGAGAGTTTGTAAACGAAGCGTTTAGCTATGCTGGAATGGATTGGCAGGAGTATGTCGAAATCGACCCGCGCTACTTCCGTCCAACCGAAGTAGATTATTTACAGGGTGATTCCGCTAAAGCCAGGAAGGTTTTGGGATGGGAGCCTAAGGTTACATGGCAGGAATTGGCACGGATCATGGTCGACGCCGACATGGAAGCGAATGGACTAAAACCGATCGGAGAAGGTCATAAAATCTTGAAAAGCAAATTCGATAACTGGCATCGCTGGGATACAGGTGTTACTGCAGTGCTGAATAATGCCGGCAACGGATTTGACTAGGATACTTATGAATATGCAAAGGGCAATCCCGGATAATGCAGCGAGAGCGAAACCGGACAGCTCCGAAAGACTCTTATCCAAAATGGATGCAGTAAGTGTAGATCTTTCGGTTGTTATTCCTGTCTACAATGAGAAGGAAAATCTGTACCCGCTCTACCGCGAATTAAAGCAAATAATGGACTCGTCCTCTATGCTGGGCTGTTCGTATGAACTTGTTTTCATAAACGATGGTTCAAATGATGAAAGCGCTGGCGTCTTAGAGAAGCTTGCAGCCGAGGACCCGGAACATGTTGTCCTGGTCGATTTTCGCCGTAATTTTGGGCAAACTGCTGCTATTGCAGCCGGGATCGATTATGCCGCCGGCAAAGTCGTTGTGATGATGGATGCCGATATGCAAAACGATCCGGCCGACATCCCTAAATTAATCAAGAAGATTGAAGAAGGTTACGATCTTGTCTCTGGGTGGCGGATAAATCGAAAAGATGCTTTTCTTACCCGAACGATACCTTCTCGTATGGCAAATTGGCTGATCTCTACCGTAACCGGAGTTCGGCTGCATGATTATGGATGCACACTCAAGGCTTATCGGTCTGATATTCTGAAAGGGTTTCGCTTGTATGGTGAGATGCATCGTTTCATCCCGGCTTATGCTGGATGGGTTGGCGCTCGGATAACCGAGGTTCCGGTGAATCACCGTCCGCGTATTCATGGAAAAGCCAAGTATGGACTTGAGCGGACATTTAAAGTAATTCTGGATCTTTTTACGGTGAAGTTCTTGGTTTCTTATGGCGCAAAGCCGATCTACCTTTTTGGTGGGACCGGCATAGTTATGCTCGGGCTAAGTGTTTTCACCTTGATCTATATCGTGTCTCGGAAATTGATGTTTGGGGAATCGTTGGTCCGCTCGCCATTGTTGCTGATGTCAGTTATGCTGTTTATGATCGGCATTCAATCGATTATGTCGGGGTTGATCGCAGAGCTTATGGTTCGCACTTATTATGAATCGCAATCGAAACCGACCTATTCTATCCGGAAAGTGTTAAATAGCAGGCGTGCAATTTCTATATATGCACCCCAATAGAGCCTTAAAGAATCCCGGTTGGTAATGAAAATTCTGGTCCTTAATTATGAATTTCCACCCGTCGGAGGCGGCGGTGGGCAGGTTTCCGCTGACTTATGCCAGGCGCTGGCTGCTAATGGACATGCATTGAGGGTGTTGACAACTCGTGTGTCCGGGCTGCCAAAGCGCGAAGCTAAAGATGGCTACGAGATCCTGCGTGTATTCACCGGCAGACGCTCACTGTATCGAGCATCCTTTCCGGTTATGCTTGGATATCTTGCCGGATCTTTCCTCCCGGGTTTGCGAATGATCAAGCGTTGGAAGCCAGATGTGATTCATGCTCACTTTGCTGTTCCTACTGGCGCCCTGGCTTATGTCCTTCATCGCCTGACAGGTGTGCCCTATGTTCTAACTGCCCATCTCGGTGACGTGCCTGGCGGAGTACCGCAGAAAACTGACCGCTGGTTCAGAATAATTTACCCTATGACTCACAGAATATGGCATGATGCAAGAGCGGTTGTGGCGGTCAGCGCTTATACCCGTAGCCTGGCTGAAAAGCACTACCACGTTCCGATTAAAGTAATTCCAAATGGCGTATCATTGCTCGAGCGAAATGAAGGAGATCTGGATGTCGGCGATCCGCCGAGGTTGATCTTTGCCGGACGCTTTCAGCCGCAAAAGAACCTGCCTTTCTTAATCAACGCGCTTTCTGAAATACGAGGACTTGCCTGGGAAATGACGTTTCTAGGGGATGGCCCTCAAAGACCGGCGGTGAAGGAGCGCATCCGGGATCTGAATCTTGAAGATCGAATCCGGCTGGAAGGTTGGGTTACCAGTAATGAAGTCTGGCAGCGGCTGGGCAAGAGCGACCTGCTGGTAATGCCCTCACTTTCCGAAGGCTTGCCGGTTGTTGGGGTGCAGGCGCTTGCAAATGGCGTGGCAATTGTGGGAACTCGTGCGGGTGGCCTTGCAGAAATAATCGAAGATGGCTGAAATGGACGGCTTTGCGAAGGTGGAGATAACAAATGCTTTATCAATGGCCTGCGGTGGTGCCTTGAGGACCACGCTCGCCTTCGCGCGCTGAAGCAATCCAGCCTTGAAATAGCAAAGCGTTATGATATTCGATATATCGCTGAGCGTTATGAAAATATCCTGAATGAGGCGGCTCTACGGTGACTGTGGTACAAACTTTCAACTTTCACGATCTGGTTGGTTTCCAGCTTCATACACAAGATCCCAGAGCAATGGCCTTTTTTGATGCCGAATATCAATATGCGAAGGGCGACTTGGCAGATGCGATGCCGCTGATATCACTGCAGTGGCGGCATTCACAGATGCCTCTTTTTCAGCGATCTGGATATTGTTTCCATTCCCATAAAATCCTGGCACGCTGGAACTACCGGATTCAGCTTTCGGACCGTCTGGCAGCGATTGAGGCAATTGGAAATCAAACTGCAGTGCCAATGGTTCATCATATGATGGTTCACCCAAGTCTGCGCTACTTGAGCAGCCTGCGTGGCGTGATCATGCTTCATGGCGCTGCTATAGTGCATAATAACCGCAGCGTGATTCTGACTGGGAGAGGGGGCGCGGGTAAAACGACTATTAGCTCATTATTGTTAGCAACCGGCAAAAATGAATTGCAACTCCACGCGGATGACTACGTATTTATCGGTCCTGGCCCGAAGACATATGCTTATCTTACCCGATCGCACCTCTATCGGGATCTCCTGCGTTGGGTCCCGGAAATTAGGTCGTGTCTCACATCGGCAGAGCGGATTCGACTTGAGTTCTTTGGCCGCTTGCGGACGGCGACTGGCGAACGGATTAAGTGGCCGGTAAGGCTTCCGGCTGAGCGATTATGGCCTGGATACGACATGGCTCAATCAGCAACTCTTGGCGCAGTTCTTCTTTTACGTCGTGTTCCGATTAATGAACCTAGGCTGGTGCCTCTCAATAGGATGGATGAAACGGTTGATCGTCTGATTGAGATGAATTTTTATGAGGCCAGACATTTTTGCAGTCTGATATCGGCAGCGCCGGATCATCCTTTGGATTCTAATTGGCTGCAGCATTGGCGCGAAAGAGAATCCGAGTTGCTTAGGGCGCGATTATTAGAAGCGCCGGTTTTTTGGCTTGAACTACCTCAGACAAGCCAGGTATCCCCGTCGCTCGGCGAGAAGCTCCTTACTCTTCTAAGTCCAATCCTCGGTACAGCCCGCGAGGAGGCGGTCGATGGGCGTGAAGCCTAAACCAACTTGGACCACATACCTCAAGTATGCGGGCACGTTGCTATCCCTCGGGCTGCTGGTTTGGTTGCTCTGGAAGCAAGATTGGCAGATATTACTGGCAAGTATTGAGCAGCTTTCTATTGCTGTTCTTCTTAGCGCATTAGCGCTCGCTTTGTGTGGTCAAGTATGGAACGCATGCCGCTGGTGGATACTCCTTCGAGGTCAGAAGATCAGTCTGGGTTTTCTGCATGCTGCCAAACTGACATTCGCCGGCTTATTTGCATCCAATTTCTTGCCCGGTACCATTGGTGGGGATGTTGTACGGGTACTTGGGGTAATGCCACGTTCGGGAAGTCGTGTGGCGGGCGCGGCCTCAGTTATAGTCGATCGTGTAATAAGCGTATTCGGAATGCTTTTTATATTGCCTTTCAGCTGGCCGATAGTGAATGAATTCATCGCCAATCAGCATGAAGAGGTGATGATTGGCTTTATTTCCTGGGGCAGCATCTTTTCTGCTCTTCCTGAGCGCCTGAAACGAGCGTTGAAGCGCCTGCAGCAGGCTTTGCTGATTTGGGCTAAAAACCCGCTTTCGTTATTCATGGCGCTAGTTGCATCTTGGATTGGGGTTGCACTTTATTTGCTCGCGGTCTGGCTGGTGGCCCGAGACTTAGGAATTGCCGTATCGCTAATCGAAGTCGCCGGTGCAACCGGGCTAAGTTATTTCGCTACCATGATTCCGATTTCTATCAGCGGCTATGGCATCCGCGAGCTGATGGTCTTTGGGCTTTATACCCAGCTCGGAGCGACCTCGGAGCAGGCTGCAGCTCTAGCTTTAATTACGAGAATAATCCTTCTATTGGTGAGCCTTCCCGGAGCATTCTGGTTAGGCGCAGCGATGGATCAAACGGATTTAGCTAACAATGATGAGTCCACTGAAAAAAGTGTCCACGAGTAGGAAAAGGGAGATATCTATGCGGGTGACGAAACTATTGGTTCGAATAGGTGGAGGAATCTTTCTTGGCCTCGTCTTATGGGGCGGGGTTGAATTGTTCTTGCGCGCCTCGGGAACGGGAGGCGTTTTGGGATTTTTCTCTAATAATTGGACATATGGCATATCGCTGTATGCAGCCTTTGTGTTTGTAATTGGTGTGATTTGCCTTTGGGCCATTTTTTCCCCAGAGACCTTCCTAAATCGTGGCCTGCGTTCTATTGAAGATGCATTAGAAGGATTGAGCTTTTCACGCTGGATCATTGCATTCGTTTTTATGATGCTGCCTTCGATTATTCTTCTAGGGCCATGGGGGTATCGGTTTAATCTTGCTGTCTTTCGCATAGTGCTGCTGCTGACAGCGGCGTTAGCTGCAGGAATGATATTGCCTGGTCGTCCCCAGCAGCTTCTCCATCGTCTCGCTCTCGCAGTGCTTGGCGCGGCTTCATTGTTTATTCTTGGAAGGTATCTTATTCTGATCACGGAGTATCCGTTTGCTATAGGGTGGTCGGATGGAAATCGTATCTGGGATTACTCGCTATATTTTTGCCGATCACGCTATATAGTCGAAGGCGGATTCTCATACCCGACTTATATGACGCCCGGGCGGCATGGTTTGTGGGGGCTTCCGTTTCTCATTCCGGGAGTCACAATCGGAGCCATGCGCGCCTGGGATGCCGTATTATGGACGGCTCCCTACTTGCTGCTTGGATTGACATTGTTCTCCTCGCGCCGAATAAACTTATCCACAACGATGCGATGGGTGATTGTGCTATGGTCCTTCCTGTTTCTCTGGCAGGGACCGATTTATACTCCTTTGGTTCTAAGTGCGGCTTTGCTCGTTTGGGGCTATGACCGCCGCCACTTTGGCCGTTCATTGCTGGTTACCGCGCTGGCCTGTTTCTATGCTGGGATAAGCCGATGGACGTGGTTGGTGGCGCCAGGGATTTGGGCTGCTATATGGGCTTTGCTGGAGGATGTGGACAGCGGACGATCATGGCCGCGGCGCTTAAAACGCCCGATTGCTCTTGGGTTGTCAGGGTTGGCAGGAGGAGCGGCTTCGCAAGTGGCCCAGTCATTGGCATTTCCGCGGGCAAATCCGGTCTATGCAACGGCTTTTAAACAGGAGTTGCTGTGGTATCGGCTTTTCCCTAATCCAACCAATACGCTTGGAATTGTGCCTGGTCTAATAATGGCTGTAGGCCCAGTTATTTTAATTTTAGGTTGGGTCATCATTAAAGGTTACCTAAAGTGGGATGGGTTGCAGCTTCTCGGATTAACGGCATCGCTGGCCGCTTTCTTAGGTGTGGGAGTGGTGGCTAGCCTCAAGATCGGCGGCGGGAGCAACCTACATAATCTCGATATGCTTTTATTAGCAATTCTACTTTTTGCCGCCATTGGACTTTATCAAATCCAAGGAAGGCGGATTAAATCCATTCCGGTCCTGATCCGGATTTCCATTGCTTTGGCTGCTATCATACCGGCTTGTTTGGCTATTCGCACGGGAGAGCCTTTGCGTCTGCCCGACAAGCAGGTCGTCGATATTGCATTGGCGACAATGTCTGCTGAGATTCA
>DAOVFE010000088.1 GCA_030673085.1 Anaerolineales bacterium
AGCGGTACAGCCGACACGGGGACTGGATGTAGGCGCAATTGAGGGTGTACAGCGTTTATTGCTGGCCCAGCGCGATGCCGGAGCGGCGATCCTTTTAATTTCCGAGGAATTGGAGGAGTTGATTTCGCTCAGCGACCGGATTTACGTAATCTACGAAGGTAAGATTATGGGAGAGGTCAGTCAAACAGATGCCGAAACGATCGGCTTAATGATGACCGGATCTCGTCTGGAAGATATTGAGAAGCAGAAGGGGGCGGCGAATGAAAAGCTCTGAAGCGACCAAATCCACTCGCCGTAATGGGTTAATTCCATTCAGGATTGAACTGGAAACTCGAATGGAGCAGCCGCGCTGGCTGGGAGCTGCGGTATCCTTAGGCGCGATGATCTTTGCCTTGTTTCTGGGCGGCGTCATACTCAGCATGGCCGGCGGTAATCCCATTCGCGCCTATAGTTATATGCTAAAAGCGGCTTTCGGCAGTTGGGGTGTCTTTTCGGATACCCTTGTTAAAGCTACCCCGTTGATCTTAACGGGTTTGGCCTGTGCAGTTGCTTTTAGCATGCGATTGTGGAATATCGGCGCGGAAGGCCAGTTCTATGTCGGCGCATTTGGAGCATCTGCGGTTGTGCTGGCGCCGCTGATTCCGCTTGATAGCCCGGCCTGGCTTATGATCCTCACTATGGTGGCTGTGGGTACTCTAGCCGGTGCAGCATGGGGCTTCGTTCCGGGATTCTTGAAAGCCCGCTACAACGTCAATGAAATCATCTCTAGCTTGATGATGAATTATATCGCCGTAGCCTGGAACAACTTTTTTATTTTTGCCGTCTGGAGCGAGGGGGGCTTTCAAATGAGCCCAAAGTTTCCTAAGACGGCATGGCTGCCACGCTTGACAGACTATGTGGAAAAGATTCCAGCTTTTCGAGGATTAACAGCTCATTTAGGATTGGTTTTTGGTTTAGTTATGGCGGGGATTATTTGGTGGGTTCTTTACCGCAGCAAATGGGGCTATGAAATCCGGTTGATCGGAGATAACCCGCGGGCGGCGGAGTATTCTGGAATCAATATTAAGCGCAACATAGTTTTAGTAATGATGCTCTCAGGTGGGTTGGCAGGACTGGCCGGAGTCTCCGAAATCTCAGGAGTCGTGCACCGGCTGCAAGGTGCGATATCCCCCGGCTATGGATTCACCGGCATCATCATTGCCTGGTTGGCAAAGCTTAATCCGATTTTAGTAGTGCCGGTCTCGGTTCTTTTTGGGGGCTTAATTCTTGCCGGGCGAGAGATACAACCCTCAGGCGTGCCTAAATTGATTCAAGGGATCATCCTGGTATGTTTGATCGCCAGCGATTTTTTACTGCGATACCGAGTCAGTATCGTACGCCGGTCGTGGGAGAGCTGATTCATGGACCTGATTATTATCTTACAGGCAGGCGTGGCGACTGGAACAGTGCTGCTATTCGCCACAATTGGGGAAATCTTTGCTGAACGAGCCGGTATATTGAATTTGGGCCTGGAAGGAATGATGCTTATTGGCGCGATGGCCGCCATGAAAACTGTGGTTGCGACCGGCAACCCCTGGCTTGGTGTGCTTGTGGCCATGCTTGTCGCCGGCCTTCTCAGTCAAATTCATGCGCTGATTACGATTCAATTCCAGGCCGATCAGGTGGTTAGTGGTCTGGCGCTGACTTTTCTCGGCGCCGGCCTGAGTCTGGTATTTGGCGAAGGCTTGAGCAAAGCCGGAGCGATGTCGCTCCTTCCACGCTATACCGTTCCCCTGCTCTCACGCATGCCCGTTCTTGGGCCGATACTATTCATCGATCAAAGTGTGATGGTCTATCTGGGTTATGCCCTCATTCCGCTGAGTTGGTATTACATCAACCGAACTCGGCCGGGACTTCATCTTCGGGCGATTGGCGAGTTCCCGGCGGCTGCCGACGTGCTAGGCATTAATGTCTATGCATTGCGCTATTTCTACGTCTTCATCGGCGGATTGCTGGCCGGCTTGGCGGGAGCGACGATCAGCCTGGCGGTTTCCCCCGGCTGGTTCAGCGAATTAACCACATCCGGCCAGGGATGGATCGCCATCGGTTTGGTGATTTTCGCGCAATGGAATCCGATCCGCGCTGCTTTTGGATCCTACATCTTTGGCGCGCTGCGGCGATTGATTCTGGATATCCAGGGCCCAGCAATGCTGCTCGGGTTAGCCAATCCATTCTACTACAACCCCTATTTGGGTTTCTTCCTCCAGATGATTCCATACGCGTTTACGATTGCAGTGCTGATTATTGGCTCGAGAGAGGCGCTTCGCAAACGGTTCGGCTCGCCGGCTGCATTGGGGATTCCATTTATTCGCGGCGAGAGAGGTATATAAGTGGGAAGGTTTCTGGGCTATAGCTGTTCGGTTTGCGGCGCCGAGTATGGACCGGATGAGGTTACCTATACCTGTCCGATGGACGGCGGCAATTTAGATGTGATACTTGATTATGCCGCTATTGCAAAATCAACTACGGCTGGTCAGATTATGGCATCACGGGAGGAATCCATCTGGCGCTATTTGCCGCTGTTGCCGGTGATAGAGCCAGGCCATAAGGGTACGCCGCTATGGGCGGTGGGATGGACTCCAATGTTCAGGCCGGATAGGTTGGCTAAAAAGCTGGGATTGCAAAATTTGTGGCTCAAAGATGATGGGCGCAACCCAACTGCATCGTTAAAGGATCGAGCCAGCGCGGTCGTGGTTGCTCGGGCAGAGGAGATTGGGGTAAAGATTATTATCACCGCATCGACCGGAAACGCTGGTGCGGCGCTGGCAGGGATGGCGGCGGCGGCGCAGATGCCGGCGTTGATTTTGGCGCCTAAAAATGCCCCCCAGGGTAAAGTTGCTCAATTGCTGATGTTTGGCGCCAAAGTGATTCTAGTCAATGGCACGTACGACGACGCATTTGATCTGTCGCTTATGGCGGCCGATACGTTTGGCTGGTACTGTCGGAACACGGGATATAACCCCTTCACGGCAGAGGGCAAGAAGACGGCAGCTTTTGAGATTTGCGAACAATTCAGTAAGGCGACCGGCAAAGTCTCAGATGTAAAGTGGGGTGTGCCGGATGCCGTTTTTGTGTCGGTTGGCGACGGCAACATCATCTCCGGTCTGCATAAAGGGATGAAAGACCTGCATGAACTTGGCTGGATCGATCGTATGCCTCGCATCTTTGGAGTCCAGTCGCAGGGTTCCTCGGCGATTTATAATGCATTTGCCGCCGGAACTGAAGAGATTAAGCCGGTGCATGCAACTACGATTGCAGACAGTATCTCGGTTGACTTGCCTCGAGACGGCCTGCGAGCGCTGCGAGCGGCAACCCAGACCGGCGGCGCTTATATCCAGGTTTCGGATGATGATATTCTGGCGGCGATGCGCACCCTGGGCCGGGATGCGGCCGTGTTTGCTGAACCGGCAGGGGCAACGCCCTATGCCGGGCTGGTGAAGGCGGTTGAGCAAGGACTTGTGCGGCCGGATGAACAGATACTGATGCTTATTACCGGGAATGGGCTGAAAGACATCAAAGGAGCTTTGAGGGCTGCCGGAAAGGCGACGGTTATCGAGCCTGATCTGGATGCGCTGAAAAAAGCGCTTAAACAGAGCGATTCTAGGGCTGAGGAGAGCGGCAGATAATGGAGAAGACTAAGGTATGTTTGAGCGTAATTGCTCCGGTATATAACGAGGCCGAAATCCTTGATGAACTTTATCACCGGGTAAGCATCGTTCTCGATCAAATCGGCGAACCATGGGAGCTGATCCTGGTAGATGATGGCTGCACGGATGGCTCGACGGATAAGATCATCGAGCTGGCATCGGCGGATGAACGGGTTCGGCCGGTCATCTTTGCTCGCAACTTCGGCCATCAAATTGCGGTGACCGCCGGGATGGATTACAGCCAAGGCGAGGCAGTTGTGATTATTGACGCCGATCTTCAGGACCCTCCAGAAGTCATTCTGGAGCTGGTAGAGAAGTGGCGTGAAGGATATGAGGTTGTTTATGCCGTTCGCACCGAGCGGGAGGGCGAGTCCTGGTTCAAAAAAACAACGGCATCATTATTTTATCGCTTGATCTACCGGATTACCGATGTCGCGATTCCACTTGACACTGGCGATTTCCGATTGCTAGATCGCCAGGTAGTGGACGTGATGAAAAAGATGGATGAGCATCACCGCTTCCTGCGCGGCATGGGGGCATGGGTCGGTTTTCGCCAGATAGGCGTGCCCTATAAACGGGCAGCCCGCTTTGCCGGAACTACAAAATATCCTTTGAAGAAGATGTTTGGCCTGGCAATGAATGCCATTACCGGCTTTTCCTATTTTCCGTTGCAATTGGCTACTTATTTTGGCTTTGCCAGCGCCGGGCTGGCAGTTTTGGGCTTCCTAGCCTGGATTGTTCTTCGATTGATAGGCAGCCAAACCATTTCGGGCCAAACGATCACGTTGATAGCAATTTTCTTCTTTGGTGGGGTGCAGATGATTTCGCTCGGCATCCTGGGAGAATATATCGGACGTCTTTATGATGAGGCGAAAGGTCGTCCGTTGTATATTGTTAGGAAGTTCGACAAAAATATTAAACCCGATTCCAAGGGCAAGAGGAGTAATGAAACAAAATGATTGATTTAACAGTTTTCCCCGATGAGCTTGAGCGCACCGTTGAACGGGCGCGCGAGCGCAACATCATCATCCCTACATTTGCGGAGATGAAGGATCCGAGTTTGATACCCGATAAGATCAAACAAGAGCTCAGCAAAATAGGGCTGTGGGATATAACATCTCGCAACCTGTTCCGCATTACCTGGAAGAATGAGCCGGTAGAATTCGGCGGCGGTTACGATGGCGTTAATTATATGGAGCTTCCCAAATCGCTGACCGGCGTTGATGCTCGCATCATTGCCCTGGTTGGCAAATGGTTCCCCACCGGTTCACATAAAGTCGGCGCCACATTCGGATGCCTGGTGCCGCGATTAGTAACTGGCCAGTTTGACCCTACCAAAGATAGGGCGGTATGGCCGTCAACCGGAAACTACTGCCGCGGCGGCGCTTACGACGCCACGATTCTATCGTGTACGTCGATCGCTATTTTGCCGGAGGAGATGAGCAGGGAACGTTTTGACTGGCTGGCGAAAGTTGCCGGTGAGGTGATTGCTACTCCGGGATGTGAGAGTAACGTCAAGGAAATATTTGATAAGAGCTGGGAGCTGACAGAGACTCGCGACGATGTTGTTGTGTTCAATCAGTTCGATGAGTTTGGCAACCACTTATTCCATTATGATGTCACCGGGAAAGCAATGGAAGAGGTCCTGGAAAAGGAACTCCGCCCGCAGGATACCTATCGCGGGGTCTGCCTGACGACCGGTTCGGCGGGGACTCTGGGCTGTGGCGACTACATGAAGGAGCTCTTCCCGACCAGCAAGGTCATCGCCGGCGAGGCGCTGCAATGTCCTACGCTTCTATTCAATGGCTATGGCGGCCATCGCATTGAGGGTATCGGCGATAAGCATGTGCCCTGGATCCACAATGTTAGAAACACCGATATGATCATCGATATCGATGATAACTTGGTTGTCAACCTGGCCCGTTTGTTCAACGAGCCGGCGGGAAGGAAGTACCTGGCGTCAAAGGGTGTGCCAGAGAAACTGATCCAAAAGCTTGACTTGCTCGGCTTCTCTTCGCTCGCTAACATGGCAATGGCGATCAAGTTCGCCAAATATTATGAGCTTGGCGAAGATGATGTGGTCCTGACCATATGGACCGATTCGATGGAACTCTACGAGAGCCGTTTGAAAGAAAGCCATGAGGAGTTCGGCGAATATTCCGAGAAGGATGCGGCGGCAGATTATGCCCGATGGATTTTGGGGTTGACGACGGATCATCTCGAAGAGCTGACCTATGTGAGCCGCCGCCGGGTGCATAATCTGAAGTATTTCACCTGGGTTGAACAGCAAGGCAAGACGTACGAAGAGATTATGGATCAGTGGTATGACCCGAACTATTGGGACGATATTCATAAGCAAGTGGCGGATATGGACGCGCTGATCGAGGATTTCAACGCCAGGGTTGGTTTGATCTAAGCGTTTATTGCGGTTGTGAAATAGCCGAGGAGCAATGAGACGGTCCCATCCGGGTTTGATATGCATAGGACGAGGGCCGTCTCATATATAATTAAGGAACAGGTGCATAGATAGTATCTGCAATCGAACCGGTGGTAAGGAAAGGCGATTGGATAGCTGATCTTCAACCGCCATGACAGATAAGCAAGACAATCCAGGGAAAGGGGCCGAATTCTATAGCCACTGAGGAGAGGGGGAATGGAAACGCTTCAGCCGGAGGATCTTGTCCTGGTAGCAGTCTTGAAAGATCGACGCGACCTCGATATCGCCCGTTTGTTGGGATGGTATCGGATTCCGGTGCAAACGGCGCCGAAAACAGTTGAAGTAGATTGGCTGGCTTTTTATCAACCGTCTATTTTTGGCGAAGAGCAATGGGCGATTCGCTATATCGCGCCGGTTCGCGGGCACGAGCTTGTAACGCGAGTGGAACTACTGCGTGAAGAACCCGATCACCGGCGTGCCCATGAACCCTATTTCAAGATTCAGCTTGGGCCTCTTCAGCGCCTCCCGAACCCGATCCCGTCTCGCCGCTGGAAGCGGATAACTTTCCTATACACGACTGGTGGCCGGCTGACGAAGGCTAAAGACGTTAGCGATTTACGAGTGCCCCCTTCAGCGGAGCGAGACCGCTTATGGAGGATGCTGCGGGATAGATTATCTTCGTGAGAACAAGGCTAATCAGAATTATGCTATCGTGATGTTGCGATGATCGTTTATTTGATTAGCCAGAATGCCCCTCAGCTTGCTGAGGTCCCTAAGCTTGCTTAGGGGATAAATGGCCAGTGCCGTAGGCACTGCAGAGCGATAGTCCTGAGCGAATATTTAAACAAAACCTGCACCCGAAGGGGCAAAATTCCCGCAATGGGGGATGTCCCTAAAGGACATCCCTAAAGGAATTTTGAGGGTTTTGTCATTTACTCGTTGCTGCCGAGTTGCGCAATTGTCATTTAGCGAGATTAATATAGTATAGAG
>DAOVFE010000265.1 GCA_030673085.1 Anaerolineales bacterium
GATATTCCTAGGTAAGATAAAGTTGCCAACAAGATTTTAATCGGGCAATTCGAGAGTGAGATAAAACAACCTAAGCTAAAGACATTTCAATCGCATTATATGAGTCCACTGAAAAAAGTAGCCAGCGGTAGGGAAAATGCCTTTCTCGCATTTGGGCTTTTTTCAGTGCAATTATTATATA
This sequence comes from Anaerolineales bacterium, assembly GCA_030673085.1. GTDB lineage: Bacteria > Chloroflexota > Anaerolineae > Anaerolineales > E44-bin32 > JAFGNH01. The sequence continues at coordinate 182 of DAOVFE010000265.1, forward strand.
TATTCCCTTTTTCTAGTGGCAGCTGCTTTTTTCAGCAGATACATTGGCGTTTTTATCTTCAGCGTTTGACCGTTATCGTTATTCGTGCGCTTTCGGCCATATTTCCGGCCTTATCATAAGCCCGTGCATAAATATAATGTTCGCCTTTCAACCCAATCGGCCAATCAGCGGTATAGGGTGGATCAAAAACTGTGGACACCAGTCTTCCATCCACGTAGAACTTAACTCGATCGGGGGCAACCTCTTCTAAATCCACTTGCATTCGCACTTCTCGTTCCTGCGGCCATTGAAATTCCTGTCCATTCTCGGGCAATAGAAATTCAACAACCGGCGCCAGATTATCAATGATGACCGGAACCGCTGCCACAGCTATCAGGTCATCTTTGTCAACCACCATAAGCTTCAGTGCATATAGGCCGTCCAATCCTTCCGTGTCCCATTTCCCTAATATGCCGTTTCTAACTGCTCGGCTTCGATCGTCTCCGATTTGTATCCAATGGGTCGGATTTAGTCCTTCTCCATATTGCAGGCGACGATAGTCAAATTTTGTGCAAATCGCCTCCCCTCGAATCTCGATTTCCCCACGTAAATAATCAAAGGCTTCTGGATATGCGATCTGAACGCCAGACACTGAAGGTAATGAGGAGTAAAGCGTATCATACTCTTCCGGTGGATAGTCGATTCCAGCCATATGAGCCCATTCGGCAGCTTCTGGTGGTGGAATGAGATAAACTTCTTCCTCCACAAGCTCCAGCGGCGTGAATAGAGTGGCCAGCTTTCCCGTTTCGCGATTAATCAAGAAGGGTTGGTAGAGATTATCATAATAGCCTGGCTCTGTACCCTGAAGGAACACTTCGCCCACGATCAGCGGACAATAATCGGTCGGCAGCAATCCCGAAGGGTCACATACATCCACCTTGCTGACGTCCGAAGGAACTGTCCATTTCTCGGGGATTGAATCGCGGGTTGCATAGGCCATCATGGCAGACCAGAATGACGCTGCGCCGTTTGAGGCTTCAATGTCTTGCATCGGGCGACCCTCGAGATTGCCCAGCCAAATGCCCATCGAGAGCGAGGGCGTAAATCCCACAGTCCAATTATCCTTCGCTTCTCCGGTTGTGCCCGGCAGCACGCCGACAGGGACACCAATTGCCAAAGTATCATGCAGCGCAAACCAAGACTGGCGGACGGAATAATCGCTCAGCGAGTCGATCGCTAAATAGGCCAAGGAGCGGCTAAGAATCGACCGTTCTCCGGATTCTAGCTCATAGATTACTTCATCTTGATTTCTGACTTGTAAGATCATCGTCGGCGCAAGTGTATGCCCATCCGCTTCTCGCCCCCGAGTCTCGCTTGGCTTGCCTGCCATCCGTCCTTCATTGGCTATCACACTATAGGCAAACGTCAAATCCACAAGGCTGACCGGCATCTCCTCTGCCTGCAGCAATTCAGATGCCGTGCGACCGCCGAGATCGCGTGGTTGAATGCCCATTGTCCACGCCGTTTGGATCACATTATCCGCCCCCACCAGCTCAACCGTCCGCTGCCTTGCGCCTTGGTATCCATTAACCAATGCAATACGCATGCGAACCGGGCCATGATAATCCGCCGCTCCAGCCTTCGATTGACTCGACGTAACTTGCCCCTCTAGAGTTGGCATGTCAAGCACCATGCTGCCTGGCGAAAATCCCCGGGTAAAAGCAGTAAGATAAATAAAAGGATCAAAGGCCGATCCGGCCGGACGCGCCAAATCTACCGGTCCGCCCAGACTCAAGATCTCGCCAGTTTCAGGCTCAATCATTACCCAGGCGATGTCTGTAATTCGATGCTCTTTGCCAATATCACTGGGGCGCATTGGCTGCAGCATATCGGCGGCATCACAATGCCCACCCTCCCAAGTTGGCTCCACAGCATCCGCCGGCCCGCCTTCCATCCGGCGAAGATATGTGCGTGCAGCGCAATCCGCCTCCATTTCCAAATCGCTATCAATGGTTGTCATGATTTGCAGCCGTTCCCGGGCTGCGAAGCGAGGGCCAAAGATCTCTTGCAGCTCCTTCCAGGCAAAGCGAACAAAGGATGGAATGGCGCCATCAACATCACGATCTATAGCCATTACATCACTAAGCGCCCGTTTTCGCTCGGCTTCTGTGATCATACCTTTGTCTCTCATGGCAACCAAAACTTGCCCCTGCTGCTGGCGCGCTACACTTGGCGCATCGATCGGATTTAGATCGGGTTGCAGCGGAATGTGAGCCAACATTGCGCTTTCGGCCAGACTCAGATCGGCAGCATGTTTCCCGAAATAAACCAATGCCGCCGCGTCAATGCCATAAGCCATATGTCCATAGTAAGCGCTGTTTAGATACCATTCGAGGATTTGTTGTTGCGAATAACGCTGAGTGAGCTCAAAAGCCAATATGGATGTTTGCAGCCTTTGGGCCGCCGAAAAACCCTTCTGATCAGTAATGGGCATCAGAGTGGCATCAACCAGCTTTTCGGCGATCCATAGCAGATCTTCACCTTCACCGCCATACTGCTGGGAATGGGTGTGTTGGCAATAAAACTGCTGGCAATAGAATTGACTCGCTCGCTCTAGGACTATCCACAGGATGCTTTGCCATTTCGGCGATTGCGCCATCCAAGATGAAGCGTCCTGATATGCGACAGTGGCCTGAATAACGCTCTCGGGTATTGCACTAGAACCTTTCCCTTCGATTCGCAGCCATCTTCGATAGCGGGCCTTCGGATGAATGGCTTCAAAAAGCAGGGTCTTACCTTTCCGGTCATATAGCCGAGTCGGATGAAATGCCTCTTGGCCCGGATCGCTAAAATATACCCCAATCTGAGTGACATCCGGGAGGTCTTGCATCATGCCAGCATAGGTCACTGCCAGGTTGAATCCCAGCATCCCAACAATGACCATAGCTAAAGCCATAATAACAATGATGAGCCAAGTTATGGATCGGAAAGGTCGCTTTTTTATATCTCGCCGGCGTCGAATGCGCCGGATTTCAACTACATCAGGCATGGTTATTATTCTCTTCACGGGTTTGTTCTAGGCGCCTATACCAACAAGACTTACCTTATCGCATTAGCGCTAATTGCGTCTATCGATTGCAAATTCGAATATTCAGGTCACCATTTGCTGACCAATCAGAGAAATACTCTTCGCGCCAGAAAC
>DAOVFE010000230.1 GCA_030673085.1 Anaerolineales bacterium
GGAGCGGAGCACAGTGAAACTCGTCCGAATCGCAAGTATATTTCTAGAGAGTGTTGAAAAAGAGGAATCATGGGAAAAAGCCAGGAAACCCAACAACTTGCTGTAGGGATGAGTGGAAAGTGGGGGTTTGGGAGCTGCCGCCCTCATTATGGCTTTTTCCTTAGAAGAAGGGGCTGTCTGAAAAGTCGAAAATCGCGATTATCATCCCCATCAATGAGTCAGATTCTGTAATAATCAAGTATAAACTCCCCACTTCGCAACTAATTTACTCAGTGCAATTGGGCCAGCTCTCTAACGACCCGCCTTTTGGGACAGCCCCTTCTTCACTTGCCGAAATGGACTCTCTCTTATGGGCAAATATGTCTTTCAATACCCTCTTTCTAAAGGCATAGGTGAGAAATGGCAATGTATTCATGATCCGCTGATAACGAAGCAGAAGGGCAAGCTTGCCAGGAGGGGCTGACTTCGCTGAGATTTCTCCCGTTCTTCTCTTTGTTCAAAAGGCTAGTAGTGCTAAAATTACTCACCTGGTCGCCAATATTATGGAAATGCATTATGGTCTATCCATAAAATGATGCCCCCTTTGCTTTCCTGAGACAACGCGCCGCTCTTGCTATGCACGTCCCTGGCGGATTGTTCTGTTTAATTTTTACACAGAAAGTCAACTTACATTTCCATCATCTTTTCGAAAAGGAGCACCTTGATGGCGTCAAACCCGAAAAAAGATAAATCCTCACCGAAGCCCTCGTTCTTTCGAAGCAAGTATTTCACTTTCTTGATTGTCTTGCTCGCAGGGGTTATAGGCTATTGGTTTGCCCCGACCGACTTGACGACGGGCGCATACTCAAGCGAGGTTGCTATTGCAGTCGATGAAACCACCCTCAGATTAGACTTTCCCTTTGAACTTGGCCAAGATGCAGGCGAAACTATTGCCTATTCACAAACACAGGAAGGCTATGCTCTTGAAGTTCAGAGCGCCGATAGTTTCCCCTATAAACTTGGATCAAAAATCAGCTACAAGGCTCGGGTGCTGGATTCCTCTGGAGCCCCTATCAAGATTACGCTTGATAATGCCAACTCAACCCTCAAGGGGCCGGATTATCAGCAATCTTTGCCTGCCACGGAGCTTTCTGGTGATTGGCTGGTCTTCAATATGCGCGTCCCATACAAGACCAAAGTCGCCATGGCTTTGCTGCTGGCCATTGTCGTTCTGTGGCTCACCGAGACAATTCCACTGTCGGCTACAGCTCTTCTAGTCCCGGTCGTAGTCGTCGTCGCTCAAGTGACAACTCCAAAAGAAGTTATGGCTCCCTTTGCCAATCCAATTATCTTTCTCTTCCTGGCCGGGTTTTTAATGGGCGAGGCGATGCGCCGGACGGGTTTCGATCGCCTGATTGCCATTGCCATTCTGCGGCGAACCAGCAACCGCCCGGCTATATTGATGCTTGCAATAATGGGCATCACCGCTTTCCTCTCAATGTGGATGTCTAACACCGCCAGCGTCGCCATCATCATCCCTATCGCTCTGGCTGTGTCCGAAAATATCCCTAACCTGCTCGCTCAGAGAGGTTTCAGGAAGGCACTGGTCTTAGGCGTGGCTTACGCCGGCTCTGTGGGCGGGCTTGGTTCGGCTATTGGCACCCCGCCGAATATGATCGCCATGACATTCCTCAGTGAATATACCGGAGCCAGCTTTGCCTTCGCCGATTGGTTCGCCTTTGGCCTGCCAATGGTTATTATGATGCTGCCCGTCATCTGGATATATCTACTACTGACATTCCGGGTCAATTTAGGGGCGGTGGGCGATAGTGTAAATGTAAATATCTACGATCAAGATCCCGGGGCAACAAAAGGTATTACCCGTGCACAAAGGATCATTATGATCGTTTTTATCGCCGCGATGGCGCTCTGGCTCACTGAAGGACTCCACCATGTTCATTCATCGATTGTCGCGTTGACCGCAATATTGATCCTTTTCTTTGCCGAAGTCCTTCGGCTTGAGGATATTAATCACATCAACTGGAACGCTCTGCTCACGTTCGGCGGAGGGCTCGCCATTGGCGGCGTCCTAGTCGCTACCGGCTTCTCCGATTGGGTGGCCCTCAAGCTGATAGGCTTGTCGAGTTTCCCGCCATTGTTGGTCATCTTTCTGGTAGCCGTTCTCACGATGGTCATCGGCGCCTTCATATCCAACACTGCTTGTGCAGCGATGCTCATACCACTGGCAATTCCACTAGGTCAGATTCTACATATTGATCCCTGCCTGATGGTAGCCATCGTCGCTATTGGCTCTTCGATCGATTTTGCTCTGGTGATAGGCACACCGCCTACAATGCTCGCATATTCAACCGGCATCTTTGAAGTCCGCGAGATATTCAAGCGCGGGATTGCGCTTGACGCCATCGGGGCTCTGCTCCTAAGCTTTGTTGCTATTTGGGTCTGGAAACTTCTGGGCGTCATAACATTCTGAACGAATTATTAGCGCAGGGGCTGTTTAAATGGATGTTTTAACAGCCCCTTAATTCCCTTCAGCATACAGTCCCGGCTTGAACAATCTATCCCAAGGATCTGCAAATAATACGCGTCCGCCCGGTGGCAAACTACCATGCGGACGGCTCAATATTTGGCTATGAGGAGTTATCCCATAAGGCCAGCTCCCTTTCCCGGTACTGGCTTTGCAGCTATTCACCCGAGGACACTGAAAAAGAGAACTGCTTTGCTTTTATGCTTTAATGGGGACGGCCAAGCAGAACTCCGATAAAGTGCGCAACGTAAACTGTCGCTTGCCGCAGGGTTTTTCGGTTGGTAAATAGGATCGGTTTCAGGGATTGTGGGAGAATTTCAACTATTCAGCGCTTTGATAGAACTTGTGTTTGCCGCGAAAACTAACCGACAGTAATCCCCTTTTTTCTAATGCTCGAAGCGCCTTAAGTATCTTGGCGGCACCATATTGTCGAAATTCCCCCGCTATCTTATCTTTGCTTCGAGTAATTTTACAATATTCCATAATCTCAATCCGGAGCAAGTCTATGCTAGAGGGCAGGGCACGCTCAGGCGAAACTAGTGTATAGCCGGGATTATTATCTAAGCTTTCGCCGGATATAAACGAGACATCTTCAGGATATAGTTTTAGTAACATTCTTAGCCGGGAGCGAATTTTTCCCCCTTCACCAGATGATCCATATCCATGGATTACTTGTATTGGAATCATTAATCCGGCGTGCACGTTCTGATTATATACAGTCAAGAATTGATCTATAGCTTCGCCAACGTGATAGCCATGCAAATCAATTTCGACCGAGTTCTTGTTTGATTGCAAACCGAGTCTCTCCAATCTATGATTTTGGAAGGATAATAAGCCGTCGGTCATTGTCATACGGGCACTGTCTATCTAAGAACTAATAAAAACCTCGCAATGAGGCTGCCATTAGTATACCGCCAACGATGACGGCCTATTTCGTCTGTCAGTTCGAAACCAGTGAGCTTTTTAAGCGCCTCAACATGCCCGGTAATAATCGGCTCCTAGTCATCTCCCCTTCCAGCCATAAACACGGTAGAGTCGTAGTGTGCAATAGCTCTACTGTCTCTGGTGTTGAAGCATGCCCTATAGCGTTCTTTTGCCTTCATCCGAATAAAGCCATTTTGCATGCATCGTATAGGATGTTGAAAAACATATTTGCCCATAAGAGAGAGTCCATTTCGGCAAGTGAAGAAGGGGTTATCCCAAAAGGCGGGTCGGTAGAGAGCTGGCCCAATTGCACTGAGTAAATTAGTCGCGAGGTGGGGAGTTTATGCTTGATTATTAAAGATTCTGGCTCATTGATGGGGATGATAATCGCGATTTTCGACTTTTCAGATAGCCCCTTCTTCTAAGGAAAAAGCCATAA
>DAOVFE010000155.1 GCA_030673085.1 Anaerolineales bacterium
GAGCTGAAGTTGGCATAGTATTTCAGCAATTCAATCTCTTCCCCCATCTCTCAGCGCTGGAGAATATCGTCCTCGCCCAATGCGTTGTTCGTAAACGGACCCGAGAAGAGGCAGAACGGATTGCGCTCGAACTTCTGAGCAAAGTCGGTATCCCGGAAAAGGCGGCGGCTCATCCCATCCAACTCTCGGGAGGACAGCAGCAACGGGTAGCGATTGCCCGCGCTCTGGCAATGAACCCACAGATCATGCTCTTCGATGAGCCGACCAGCGCGCTGGATCCGGAGATGATCAAAGAAGTGCTGGACGTTATGCTCGCCCTCGCTAACGAAGGTATGACAATGGTTGTCGTCTCGCATGAAATGGGGTTTGCCCGAGCAGCATCCGATCGGGCGATCTTTATGGACGAAGGTCAAATTGTGGAAGAAGCAATTCCCGACGTGCTCTTCTCTAACCCCACCCAGGAGCGCACCAAAGCTTTCTTGAGTAAGGTGTTGTATTAGAAAGATCTGGATTTAAATCAGAGCAGTAACCCAGAAATATGCTCGCGTTGTACGGCACAACCTAATGAAGCATACGCATTTTTACACTTCATTGGGCGATCTAGACGCTATATGCAACGTCTCTACGTTCTTAAGCAATCTTGCATAGCGCCTCGGATTTACATATCCGGTATTGGTCCTTTAAATCCAAATTAGGCCACTACATATCTATAGCGTCTCTTTCTCCTCACCTCCATATGATCTCTTATCATACAGCTTGTCAGTTCAACGCAAATAGATGCCATTCACTCCCTGGCCATAGCCCATATCCGGCGTATAAAAATGCCCGGCATCACAGGATGCTGGGCATTTTAAGCACAATTTAGTAACGCTAGATATCGAGATTTGCCATCTGTTCGAGGAATTTCCATCGGGTAATCACATCCCCGCGGATCGCCTCAAGCAGCTTTTCGGCTCGCTCTGGATTCGAGACCTTTAGCGAGCGGAATCGGTTCTGCTTATACATAAAGTTCTCAATATCTTCCTTCGGTGCTTTGGAGTCCAACGTGAGCGGGTTCTTGCCAGCCGGAGCCGCCGGGTTATAACGGTATAGCGGCCAGAAACCACTGTTCACGCCATCCTTGTGCAGATCGGCCGCAGTAGTCATATTTATGCCATGGGCAATACAGTGGCTGTAGGCGATGATCAACGCTGGTCCATCATAGGCTTCAGCCTCACGAAAAGCCTTGATCAGTTGAGCCGAATTGGCGCCAAAGGCCACTTGAGCGACGTAAATGTTGCCATAAGTCATGGTGATCGATCCCAGGTCCTTCTTAGGCATATCCTTGCCAGCAGCAGCGAATTTGGCCACTGCTCCACGCGGCGTAGCCTTGGAAGATTGGCCGCCGGTGTTGGAATACACGCCAGTATCGAGCACCAATACCCTGACCTTGCGTCCAGAGGCCAGCACATGATCCAGACCGCCGTAACCAATATCATATGCCCAGCCGTCGCCGCCTATGATCCAGGTCGATTTTGGCACCAGAAAATCTGCCAGGCTCAGCAGCCGGCGAGCTTCGGGGCTATCCATTTTCTTAAGTGCAGCCTTGAGCTCTGCCACTCGATTGCGCTGCTCTTCAATCCCCTCAGTTGTGCTTAGATCCGCCTCTTTAATGGCTTTAATTAATTCGGTTTTGCCTTCGGGTTTGACTTCGTCCAGCAGATCACGAGCTGCAATGCTCAATTTATCTACTGTCAAACGCATCCCCATGCCAAACTCGGCATTGTCCTCAAAGAGCGAGTTGGACCAGGCTGGGCCGCGACCATCTGCACGAGCGGTGTATGGCGTTGTCGGGAGGTTGCCGCCGAATATCGAAGAACAGCCGGTTGCATTGGCAATCAACAGACGATCTCCAAAGAGCTGAGTAAGCAGCTTGACATAGGGCGTCTCGCCGCAGCCGGCACATGCGCCCGAAAACTCAAACATCGTCGGCAGGAACTGCGATCCTTTAATCGTCCAGCGATTGAACAGCTTTGGATCCGGATCTGGGAGCGATAAGAAGTAATCCCAATTGGCATTCTCCTGTTCGCGGATCGGGTATTGTGTCGCCATGTTTATCGCCTTGCGGTCGGTTTTTTGACCACTTTCATCTTTGGCATACACTGGGCAGGAATGAACGCAAGCGCCGCAGCCGGTGCAGTCTTCAGGCGCTACCTGAGCGGTGAATAGCTTCCCCTCCATGCCCCGGCCCTTAGCCGGAGCCGACTTCCAGCCGGTTGGCGCATTCTTAGCATACTCTTCGTCGTAGAACTTGATTCGGATGGCAGCATGTGGGCAGACAAACGAACATTCACCACACTGAATGCAGACTTCCGGATCCCATACCGGGATCTCTGTGGCAACGTTGCGCTTCTCGTACTTGGTTGTACCAACCGGATAGGTACCATCCTCCGGCAGCAATGAGACCGGGAGTATATCACCGTGACGGGCAATCATTTCACCGGTTACCTTGCGCACGAATTCAGGCGCATCGTTAGGAACCGGTGGCCGCATGAGAATTGTGCTGGTAGCCTTTGCCGGCAATTTGATCTGCTCAATCCCCTCTTTCGCTAACCGAGCCGCTTTGATATTCATCTCGACTACAGATTTACCCTTGCGGCCGTATGTGTCCTCAACCGCCATTTCGATCATCTTTTGCGCCTGATCCTCCGGCAATACACCCGAAATGGTGAAGAAAGCGGACTGCATAATAACGTTAATCCGGCCGCCTAAGCCGATCGACTTAGCCAGGGAATAGGCATCGATCATATAGAACTTGGCTTGCTTATCAATCAGCTCCTGCTGAACGGCTCGGGGTAGATGATCCCAAACTTCATCAGCCGGATAAGGGCTATTGAGCAGGAAGGTCCCTTTCGGCTTGAGGTAGCTGAGCATATCGTAGCGTTCGAGGAATGAGAATGCATGACATGCCAGGAACTCAGCTTCGCCGATGTTATAGGTGCTGCGAATCGGGCGCGGGCTGAAACGCAAGTTTGATATTGTCATTGAACCCGATTTCTTCGAGTCGTAAACGAAGTACCCTTGAGCATAGTAATCCGTCGCCTTGCCGATGATCTTGATTGAGTTCTTGTTAGCGCCAACAGTGCCATCCGCACCCAGGCCATAGAACAGCGCCTGGTGGACACCCTCGCCCTCTGAGGAGAAGGAATTATCCCAGGGGAGATTAGTATGAGTAACATCGTCGATAATTCCGACGGTGAAGTGGTTCTTCGGCGTCTCGGCGGACAGGTTATCAAGGACCGATTTGGCCATTCCAGCATTGAATTCCTTCGATCCCAGACCATAACGGCCGCCAACGATGTACGGCTTCTTGCTAGGCTCAATCTTACCCTCTGCAACCGCCTCACTGATAATGCCCTGAACATCGAGATATAGCGGCTCGCCGGAAGCGCCTGGCTCCTTGGTCCGATCCAGCACTGCAATCGACTTGATCGTTTCTGGCAATGCTTTGAGCAATGCCGCACCATCAAATGGACGATATAGCCTAACTTTAATCAGGCCAACCTTCTCGCCGCGCTGAGCCAGGTATTCAACTACTTCATGCATCGCGTCGGCACCCGAGCCCATCATAATTGCGACTCGCTCAGCATCCGGAGCACCAACATAGTCGAAAAGGTGATACTCCCGCCCAACGATCTCAGCAAAGCGATCCATCGCCTTCTGGACGATCGCCGGCGTCTTCAGATAATAGCGATTGACTGTCTCACGGGCGGCGAAGAAAACATCCGGATTCTGAGCTGTGCCGCGAATTGCAGGGCGATCGGGCGAAAGTCCCCGCATGCGGTGGGCGATGACCATATCCTCATCAATCATCGCTCGCATATCTTCGTATGTCAGCTCCTCGATTTTCTGAATCTCATGCGAGGACCGGAAGCCGTCGAAGAAATGCAGGAAGGGGACCCGCGCCTCAAGCGTCGCCGTCTGGGCAATCAAGGCAAAGTCCATCACCTCTTGAATATTATTAGAGGCTATCATCCCCCATCCAGTCGAACGGGCCGTCATCACATCAGAATGATCACCAAAAATCGAGAGCGCCTGGCAAGCCACCGATCGCGCGGCAATATGAAACACGGTCGGTGTTAGTTCGCCTGCAATCTTGAACATATTCGGAATCATCAAAAGCAGGCCCTGCGACGCAGTAAAGGTCGTCGTTAAAGCCCCGGTTGTCAGCGCTCCGTGCACTGCTCCTGCAGCCCCGCCTTCAGCCTGCATTTCGGTGACGCTCGGAACGATTCCGAAGATATTCTTCTGCCCATGGGCAGCCTTCTCATCGGCAATCTCGCCCATCGGTGAGGACGGGGTAATCGGATAAATCGCAATAACTTCATTGGTTGCATACCCGACATGCGCCGCGGCTGCATTGCCATCGTATGGAACCATCTTCCGTTTCTTGTCTGCCATTGAATACTCCTCTTGCCGCTACACTAATATGATCGCTGGCACCATCCATATAGCTAGATCGCAGATTCGTTGATTTGCCAGCGTCTATGATAGTATAAACGCCTTTTATAATATTGTAATAGTGTAAATGCGCATTGGGAATAGGACAACTATCACTAGTATGCAATCCGGATATCCAAACTTGATAAGCAAGCCTCTATTGGTTTGGCGTAAATGGTAGGTAGCATAAATATTCCTAAAACTACACACCTTAGCAGTGGACTCAACCCCAAATTATCGCGGATGCCAGTTCACTTATAAAAAGCGCCCCCCTTCTAAATCCCTATGAGCCGGTGGGCTGCGAACCATTCCCCCAACCCCCGTCCTGGAGCCCAGATGGAGAATGGGTGACTTTAGCCGCCTTTTGCCCTTCAGACACATTTGAAGGCCTTTGGATTATTCTCTCGGACGGACATCAAGATGCCTACCTTGGTTACGGAGTAAACTCGATATGGAGACCGGATGGTCAGTGGCTTGCTTTTAACTATTTAGCCTATCAAAAACGAATCCACCTCCTTCAGATGGAAACTTTCCACCTGTTTGAGGTTGCTAACCTTTCAGATGCAACATTGGTCGAGAGAGTGTTGAAAAAGAGAGGAATCATGGGAAAAAGCCAGGAAACCCAACAACTTGCTGTAGGGATGAGTGGAAAGTGTGGGTCTGGGAGCTGCCGCCCCCATTATGGCTTTTTCCTTAGAAGAAGGGGCTATCTAAAAATTCGAAAATCGCGATTATCATCCCCATCAATGAGCCAGATTCTGTAATAATCAAGCATAAACTCCCCACTTCGCGACTAATTTACTCAGTGCAATTGGGCCAGCTCTCTACCGACGCGCCTTTTGGGACAGCCCCTTCTTCACTTATGGCTTTTTCCTTGGGCAAATATGTTTTTCAACACCCTCGTCGATTGGGCAGATATTGCTCAGTAGGCGAAGCCATTTC
>DAOVFE010000296.1 GCA_030673085.1 Anaerolineales bacterium
GCAAACGCTGGAGAGTCTTAGCCGTCGTCTTGTAGGTAAGCCGATGCTGTTCATATTGACGGACGATTTCCAGGATGTCCGGCGTAAGCGGATGAGCTTCCATTCGCGAGAAGCTGGTCTGCAGCGAGATCGGCGAGTGCAATACGGCTGGGCCAACATTCTACATCGTTCAGAATGGCGAGTGGGTTGAGGCTCCGTAATACTGCTGGAACTAAACTATTTCTGTTCTACATTCTCAGAGGCAGGGCTAATGAAGCCTTTTTGTCCTGCCTCTGTAGGATTCAATCACGGATTGTTCGTCGATAGAGGATTCTGATATCATGGAAGAAACCGCATTGCCTGCTGTTCGTTCGAGAATAAGCGGCTATCGTATTGCTCAAATCATCTTAGGCGTAGCATCTATTGGCTTCATTTTTTGGCGTTTCTATACCGTTCTTTTTATTGATCGCGTGTATGGAATCGACACATGGCTTAGGCTGGCAATCTTCGGTCTGATCATCGGCAGCGTTTATGCCTTGATCGCCATTGGCTACACTCTCGTCTATGGCATTCTCTTCATGATCAACTTTGCTCATGGAGAGATCATGATGCTGGGCGGATTCGCTGGTTACTTTATCTTTGAATTTCTTGGGTACATCGAGGTTGACCCGGGCAACAGCTTCCTTAATGTGTATCCAGTGCCTGCAATTTTGCTCTCGTTCCTGACCGGAATGATTGTTTCAACCGTTGCCGGCATTCTACTTGAGCGCATTGCCTACCGCCCGTTGAGAAATGCTCCTCGTTTAGTTCCCCTAATCAGCGCAATCGGGGCTTCAATCTTTCTACAAAACGCGGCCCAGCTCTTATTCGGGCCGAATCGGCGCAGCTACTTTAATCCGGATATACTCAAGCGGGGCAATGGCTGGACGATAATAGTCAATGACCGCTCGGTGATTCTGACATACACCGGCGCTCTAACTATAGCGCTTTCAATAATACTGATGATTGGGCTTTACTTGCTCGTCCAACGTACACGACTGGGCCGAGCGATGCGTGCAGTAGCCGAGGATAAGCAGATCGCGGCCCTCATGGGAATTGACGTCGACGCGGTAATCGGCAAGACCTTCGCTATAAGCGGCGCGCTGGCCGGTGCAGCAGGCGTAATGTGGGGGATCCATAATGGCATCATATATCATTATATTGGTTTTCTTCCCGGGCTTAAAGCCTTCACCGCCGCGGTGTTAGGGGGCATCGGCAATATACCTGGGGCTATGATCGGCGGATTATTTCTTGGTGTGGTTGAATCCGTCGGGCCAGCTATTCTTGGTATAGATTTCCAGCTAAAAGATGTCATTGCCTTCACTATCTTGGTGCTGGTCTTGATCTTTCGCCCCTCCGGCATTTTGGGAGAAGTACTCAGTGAGGAGAAAGTATAATGAAGGCCATCCAACAGAGCGTTCGCAGCGGGGCAATCCTGGGGCTTGTAATTATATTTCTAGAATTAATTGGTTTTACAACAATCGCTGCGGAACTCATTGGCAGACTTTTGGGAGGCGGCGCCGAAGGAGCCGCGATAGCAACACGGGATCTCTTGATCTTTTTAGGCTTGCTTGGACTTTGGGGCGGATTTTCATCCGTCCGTAATAAAAAGCGCCCTACCATATCCCAAGTCATTATTAATGGACTATCCACAGGCGCATCGGCGGGGGTGTTGGTATTTGTATTTATCTTTATTATCGGCAGCCTTCACAGGCACGGAATTGACATGCGCACTTATTTGGATGCGCTATCGCCAGAGAATGTTGAATTTCTTATCTCGGGGAAGGAACCGCTGTATGGGGCATTAATCCAACTTGGCACTTTACTAGCCGGAGGTTTTCTGGGAGGAATATTGGCTTTTACGGCCAAGCGAATCACTTTACACGGCGCTTCTGGCCAGGGACGGATAAGTATACGCCATTCCCTTCAAAAGATTCCGTGGATAGAACGAGCGCTTTCTAGTAAAAAGGCAGTTTATGTGATCTATGCAGGGTTATTAATGCTGGCAATCTTGCTCCCCCTTGGATTAGATCAGTATTGGAACTATAACCTTGGAACGATTGGAATCTACATTCTAATGGGATTAGGACTGAATATCGTCGTTGGTCAAGCCGGGCTGCTAGACCTGGGGTATGTGGCATTTTTCGCAGTTGGCGCCTATACGGCGGGTTTATTGACTGCGCCACCGCCGCAAGGACTGGGGCTTGGCTTTTGGACTGCGCTTCCGTTGGCGATCGGGATGGCGGCGCTCACCGGAGTGTTGCTTGGCATTCCGGTTCTACGCCTACGGGGCGATTACCTGGCGATTGTTACCCTTGGCTTTGGCGAAATAATTCGTATTCTGAGTAAGAGCGATTTGCTTGCCGATTTCACTGGCGGGCCGCAAGGAGTGAGAAATATCGCCGGCCCAACGCTCTTTGGGAGAGCCTTCACAAGCGAGCGCGAGTTCATGTATTTAATTGTGTTTAGTATTATGTTGATTATTGTTATTAGCTACCGGCTAAGTAATTCGCGCATTGGGCGCTCCTGGGTGGCGATCCGCGAAGATGAGATGGTCGCACAAGCAATGGGAATCAACACCTTGCGCTATAAACTACTGGCTTTTGGAATCGGCGCTGCTTTTGCGGGGTTAGGTGGATTGCTCTTCGCCGCGCGCAATCAATACACCGGACCTGAAGACCATACTCTTATGGTTTCGATAAACGTGCTGTGTCTGATTATCGTCGGCGGGATGGGGAGTATTCCTGGGGTTATTGTGGGCGCAGTCGCACTCAAAGGGTTGCCTGAGATCTTACGACAACTTGAAAGCTATCGGCTTATCACCTTTGGAGCTCTACTGGTGATCATGATGATCCTTCGGCCGGAAGGGCTTTTGCCGGCCAAAAGACAGCAGCTTGAGGTCCATGCCAAAACCCGCGATGGGCCATCTGGGAGTGTAG
>DAOVFE010000475.1 GCA_030673085.1 Anaerolineales bacterium
AAGCAGAAATGGCTTTGTTACTGCAATAGCCATAGTATGTTAAGCAATATACAATTGGTGATCGATAGAAACGGGATTCTTCTCGAACCATTACCCTCAATATTGAGAAGAATCAGCGAAGTGGAAAGAGGCTCCCTTGCAGAGACTGGCCCGCTTTACCGCAATTACCGGAATATCTTTAATCATTAATATGCTCATGCTCGTGGCCCGCTCGAAGGCCCTGGCGCTGCTGCTCGCACCCGAGGGGGTTGGGCTCCTTGCACAGGTCAATACGCTGGATGGCATGCTTTCTACCTTTGCATCCGTCGGCATCGGCTATGGAATCATCAATCTGGTGGCAAGGCATATGGATGAGGGGAATGACTCATCTGATGCTGCCGATGCCAGCGCAACCGGGATCCTGCTATCGATGGTAATCAGCGTCTTGATCGTTGGCGGCCTGATAGCGGGATCTAGTCTGCTTTCTGATCTACTTTTAGGTTCGCGCGACCTTGCGATTCTCTTCATATTGCTGGCATTGGCACTTCCTTTCAAATATGCAAACGCGGCGTATGGTTCCATCCTTCAAGGTTTAAAGGCCATCACGCCGCTAGCCCGAGCACGCAGCATTGGCGCAGTATTGGGCGCTCTATCGACGATACTGCTCACATGGCGGATGGGTTTGATTGGCGCAGTTCTAGGCATTGCTGCATGGTCGGTATTCTTCTTCATCGCCAGCCGAATAGCTCTAGATCGTGAATGGCGAATAAAAGGCGGGAAATCGGGGAAGGGTTCATTTCGTAGGGAGTTTGCAGGCGAGATTCTCCGCTTCGGCTTTGCCAATCTGCTGATATTGTCCATGAACTACCTCGCGGTGATTATCATCCGTTCGCAGATCGTTCATATATCAGGTGCAGCGCAGAATGGTATTTATCAAGTTGTATGGGCGATGTCATCTCAGTATCTGATCTTGGTGTCGCTTTCACTATGGTCATACAGCTATCCGCGAATTACTGAATTAATCGATAGCTTAGATTCTCTGACGGTCGAGCTGAGCCGCGTGCTGCGGCTTGGTCTCTTGTTGATTGGCCCCTTGATCTTTCTTATTATAGCCAACCGGGACTATGTAATACGCCTGCTCTATACAGTAGAATTTCTTCCCGCGTCCGGATTGATTCTCATACAAGCATGGGGCGATTTATTCCGATTTGTCTTGTGGTGGGTGGAGCTGCCGCTTTATGCGCGTGGTGAGCTTCGTTCCATAGTAGCGCTCGAGGCATTACGAA
>DAOVFE010000345.1 GCA_030673085.1 Anaerolineales bacterium
CGAGACCTCGATCAAACTTAATCTAATTATAACCGACCACCTTTGTCTGTCAAGAGATCGATTTAATCTGTCGGCTAAAAGTAGTAATGTCCCCTCGCGGTAAGTATCATAGTACCCCAGGGATAGATAAAAAAATGGGGCAGTGACTACTAGCCATGATCAAAAAACTGATCCGTCTCGAAGTGAAGAACCCCGCTGCAAGCTGCGGGGTATTCTGGCTTTTTCCAATACTGCGCTGAGTAGAAGCGAAAACGTTCACTCAGAAAGAAGGCACCAACATTCTGGGCCCAGTAGTCCGGCGGCTCATCGCCGGTCGGCTCTGGCGCGGATTAAAAATATTTGTTGTTTACACTTTTTTGAGAAGAACCGAAAATAATAGATGATTAAAGCCGAAGTTCAATTATCGCGGATGTGTCTAGCAACGTTACCTTAATTCGGCGGAAAACCGGCTGCCATGTCTCTATGTCTAGAGCTTCATATTTCCTGCCGACCCGCAAGTGCTTGAGAAAGCGTGCTGATATCTGCATACTCCAAGTCACCGCCAGCAGGCAATCCGCGCGCCAGTCGCGTGACTCGCGCCGGGAAATCCCTAATCTGGCGCTTAATATACATTGCCGTCGCTTCTCCTTCCAATGTTGGGTTTGTGGCAAGAATCAACTCGCTAATACCCTCCCCACGAACTCGTTCTACCAACTCAGAGATTTTCAAGTCCTCGGGGCCAATTCCCTCCACCGGTGAAATTGCGCCATGCAACACATGATAAAGACCATGAAACTGCCCTGTTCGCTCAAGAGCCAATACGTCGAGTGGCTCTTCTACTACGCATACTAGCTCGGAATCCCTGCTTTCGTCCTGGCAAATCACACAAGGGTTAACACCCTTTGTGGTGATATTGAAACAATGCGAGCAAAATTCCGTTCCGGAGCGAAGAGCTTTTAACGCCTCCGCCAACTCTTCAGCTCCATCGCCCTGAGCCTTAAGTAGATAAAAAGTCAGGCGCGAAGCTGTTTTTGGTCCAATACCTGGTAGGCGGCTAAAAGCCTCAATCAGGCGTTCGACAGGGCGGGGCATAATGGCGCTCATGATCCAAATCCTAAAGCGCCCAGGCCATTGCCTGCAATCGATCCAAGATGGCGGGCAGCCAGGGCGCGCGATTCTTGGATCGCCTGGTTAATTGCCAGCAAAACCAAGTCCTGCAACATCTCAGAGTCGCCTGCTGTCGCCAGATCAGGATCGATAATTACCGATTTACATTCTTGAGTGCCGCTCATCACAATACGAACAGCCCCCCCCTCCGGCGCTGGCCTCAACCATCTCCTCAGCCAGCATCTGCTGCGTGCGCTGAATCTGCTCCTGCATCCGTCGAGCCTGAGCCATCATTCCCCCGACCGATCCTTTTTGGCCCTTCCCCTTCGTCATTTGCTTCGCTCCTCTAATCCTGAGCCTTTGTATGTGCGGATTTCGCTCTGGGTAGTTTCGACTATACCTTGGAATCATCCTCGGGTGGAATCTGTTTTACCTTAATCACTTTGGCCCCATATTCCCTTATAACAGTTTCAACCATACCGCCATCCTTAATGGCAATATCCCCTTCCTCAGTTGAGTTGCCCGTATGCCACTTACGAGTCAAAGCACAACGTACATTAATATCCTTCCCCAGCACATGCAAAAGCGTCTTGCATACCAATGCCAGGTTTTCTTCCTTCATCATCTTTTCACGGAGAATGTCACTTTCGAAACCAAGGATAAGTGCCCCCGACTCGATTCCAAGCAAGCGACAGGAATTGAGCAGACCCTGAAGAATTGGATTTTGACTTCTGATTTCTTTCAAGACCTCATTCCAGCTAGATCGGATCAACTCTAAATCTATGTCGCCTGCGGCTTCCGGATTAATATTAACTCGGGCTGCATTTGGAGCCGGATTTATCCGTTCTTTTACCGGCGCAGCTGATGGACTCTTGTCTGTTGAAGTCTTTTCTGTTGTTGCCGGTAAAGGTGTTGTTGAATTTCGAGATAAAGATGCCGGCCTTGCAGCGACCTCTATCGTCTCCCCTGGATGAACTGTTTCACCTATGGATTCAAGAAAGGCGATTTCTAGTGGCAGAGAGGGGAACCAAGTAGTACGGCTTTCTTGCGCAGCCTGGTTGAAACCCCGAATCGCGCTGATGATCTGCGGCAATGGGAGCTGATTAGCAATTTCAGACATCTCGGCCTGAACATCGGGCGCGGCTTCGATCAGATTCCCGTTTTCCATTTGAATTAAAAGGAGCGAATGCAGATAATCGACAATCTGACGAGCAAATTGGCGAGGGTCACTGCCGGCATCAAGCGCTTGGTTGATTAATGTGAGCCCTTCGGCGGATTGATGCTCGACCATCGCCAGAACCACAAGTCGAACGGCCTCACTAGCTGCCGTTCCCAGAACATCCTGCGCCTGGCTCAAGGTCACATGTTCTCCGGTGGATGCAAGCTGGTCAAGGAGCGAGATCGCGTCCCGCAGGCTGCCCGTCGATTGACGCGCAATCAGATCTATGACCGACGGCTCAACCTGCATTCCTTCTTGATCCACTTT
>DAOVFE010000366.1 GCA_030673085.1 Anaerolineales bacterium
GGAATCGTCTGCCACGCAGGGGCTGAGCTTTAAGATTACCCAATCTGAAATTCATCGCCTGCTGCGCGACCTGGCTAATCGAGGACCGGCTGGCTTGCTCACCCAACTTAGGAAGATAGCCCGTTCGACATTTCCGCCTGATCTCCTATGCCAGATCGAGAAAAGCATC
Organism: Anaerolineales bacterium; assembly: GCA_030673085.1. Taxonomy (GTDB): domain Bacteria; phylum Chloroflexota; class Anaerolineae; order Anaerolineales; family E44-bin32; genus JAFGNH01. The sequence continues at coordinate 170 of DAOVFE010000366.1, forward strand.
GATTCGATCTCCCGAGGCGCTAATGAGAGCGTCAAACTAACCACCCAGCTTTTCGCCACCATCGGCCGTTTCCTTATCGAACGGCGCGAGGGAAAGCCTTTAGGCCCATACGGACAAAAAGGGCGAACTCTGCCGTCAACCCGCACGCTTCCATGCTGGACTGATGTCGAAATCGCCTGGGATAATCTGCGCAGTCCATTGTCAACTGTGGTCCAAGAGATAGCCAAATTAAACGAAATTCTCAGCGATCTGGTCGATTCGGGAACGGGGGCCGCCGAAGATTTAGTAATCGCCGCCCGCAGCGCCAGCCATAATCTGCAACAAATATTTAGCTACCTCGATGAGCTGATTTTCGAGCCTAGCGCCCAAATGATCTACTGGATTGAATTACGTTCACCCTCGAGCCCTATTATGCTTCATGCTGCCCCACTCGAGGTTGGCCCTCTGGTCGAACAATACCTCTGGCACCAAAAAGAATCCATCATTATGACTTCGGCTACCCTTACAACCGCAGGCGAATTCGATTACATTCGCAAACGGCTTTACGCCGACGACGCCGAGGAGCTCTTGTTGAGCTCGCCTTTCGATTATGAAACCTCTACTTTGCTTTACTTGATAAATGACATTCCAGAACCTTCTGATAAATACGCCTACCAGCGTGGCGTCGAACAAGGATTGATCCGCCTTTGTCAGGCAACTCGCGGACGAACCCTGGCTCTTTTTACTTCCTATAACCAGCTTCAGAGCACGGCCGGCGCTATTTCGGATGCGCTCGCCGCAAACGGAATCCAGGTCTATATTCAAGGCGAGGGAGCCTCGCGCCATTCCTTGTTGGAAAGCTTCCGCTCGAGCGATCAGGCCGTATTGCTAGGAACTCGTTCATTCTGGGAAGGAATCGACGTGCGCGGGGAAGCTTTATCGGTTGTAGCCATTATCCGTCTACCATTTGATGTTCCCAGCGATCCAATAATCGCTGCACGGGCCGAAACCTACGAATCTCCCTTTAACCAATATATGGTTCCGGAAGCGATCCTTCGCTTCCGCCAGGGCTTCGGACGCCTTATCCGTACTCAATCTGATCGCGGCGTCGTGGTTTCCTTCGATAGACGCCTGCTTACTAAAAACTATGGACGTGCTTTTCTCGATTCGCTGCCAACCTGCACGGTTCGGGCCGGATCACTCTCTAATTTGCCCGCGGCTTCCCTCAGGTGGCTCGGCGACTAGATCAAATTTCATCATCTTTGTAAAATTGGAACAGACTTCATTCTTTCACCCAAGACAACTTCAGCCCTGCTAAGAAATCATTTAATTTATCAATTGTCCATTCGGCTAAATTGAATCCCGGGTATTAATCCCATAATTAGATCGAAATGATTTCATTTGAAATCGCGCATGTGCTTTCCCTCTTCATTGTCCGTCTAAAGCCTATAAGCCAATCCAGGTATGGTCAAAGCCCAAACTCTGTCCCGGACATTGAGTCAAAACTTTAGCCGGTTGAAACCAGCTTTGGTCTACTCAAAGAAGTACACTCCAGCAGAATAATGGAGCATAATCGGCTTGATCTGGCAATAGATTTCCCATGTAAGCGCCCTCAAATCCGGGGGGGAGTTGAAAAACATATTTGCTTATAAAAGAGTGTCCATTTCGGCAAGTGAAGAACTCCGCAGCAAGCTACGGGGTTCTTCTAAGGAAAAAGCCATAAATGAGGGCGGTAGCTCCCAAACCCGCACTTTCCACTCATCCCTACAGCAAGTTGTTGGGTTTCCTGGCTTTTTCCCATGATTCCTCTTTTTCAACACTCCTTAGATAGGGTATTGAAAAAGAAGGAAGCCTGGAAGACATTAGGATTCTTGATCGGTAAGTTGGGTAATCTGTCGAACGGTACCTACAATAAGTAACATTAATTTCAGTATCGCGTTTGTATTTAGAACCGGGTGCTCATCATACCGTTCAGCACGTTTAACGATGTAATATGCGGTTCCAACGCCGGTAAGCGCTCCTAGAATTCCACCTAAAAAAATTATCTTGGTCTTCCAATTATTATCTTGGTTCATCTGCCTTTCCTTGACGACCGCGGAAAATCGATGCGATCCCGCTCAGAGCTTCACATGATGCCCACCGAAAAGAGCGTATAGAAATTATCGGATACACTAATCTATCGCTACCTTGTTGAATAATAGTGGCTATCTCCGCCACCTTTTGTTGAACTCCATAAGACACTCCCCTAATCCCCTGCATGG
>DAOVFE010000223.1 GCA_030673085.1 Anaerolineales bacterium
CAATCGTTCAATGCTTGAACATCAATACCCAGTTCGCTGGCATATTTGCTATATGCTTCGGATCCAAGTCCATATTTACCGGTATAAATGGCATTATGGAATGCCCAAAAACGGTCCTGTTCGCCGGCGCACTTGGCGGCCTGTGCGGCGATAAAGGATTCGTCGCTGTTTGGGAAATCTCTATAAAAAAAGCGGATTCTATCGGGAAAGGCAGCTAATAAGGGCTGCAACGTTTCAAAGTACCATTTCTGGCAGTAGCCGCAGTGGTAATCGCCGAACTCGATGAGGACGATCGGAGCATCTACTGGGCCGAGAGCGGGATTGCTGCCCAAGCCCACGTCGTAGCGCTGCGGTACAGCGGTCAATGATTGTGCACCTTCCGGGAACATCCCCGAAGGGAGGGTGGCCTGTTCTGTGCTCGCCGTGTGTCCCCAGATTAAATATCCGATACCGATCCCAATCACGAAAGCTAAAGGAATGAAAGCGGTATAGAGGCGCGATGATAATAGCTTTTGAATAGCGCTCTCAGACGCAGGGGGCGATAGTTCAGACGAGTTTGTTTCAGACGTTGTTTGTTCTGGCATGGCCGGAATTATATCATGTAGTATTTCTGCGATATAGCCAGAATGCCTTCCGTTGATTTTTCTAAAAGTCGGGTAAGGCATTAGATGATTGGTATTTTATCTGGCCAGATAGAGCATAATCGCTTGAAGAATGAATAATTAATTTAACATTGCCAAGAAATCATATTCTTGCTGCATAATTAATGGCTCCTGAAATATATAGATAGTTCGCGCCTGTATATGCCGTAGTACCTTACGGGCAAATATGCCTTTCAATATCCTCAAAGGATAGCCTTGACAAGATATTAAATCCGGCGTATAAATAATACATTGTATAAAATATACCGTGTATTGATTATATAGTGAGGTGCACCGTGGCGCGCCCAAAGCAGGATGAGGAACAAATCAGAGAGATGCGAGAGCAATTTATGGATGCAGCGATTGAATTGCTAAAGGAGTATGGGCCTGAAGCGCTCAACGTCCGGGCGATAGCGGAAAGAGTTGGCGTCTCACATATGGTGCTTTATACATATTTCGAGAATTATGATGCGTTCATAGAAGCGCTAAGCAAAAAGCAAATAGGGCGGATGCAGACCCGCCAAGCCGAAGTTCTGAAGAAGGCAAAAACGGGCGATGTTAAAGGGGCGATGCGTGAAGCCCTGGCGATCTATGCCCGCTGCGCCCAGGAGCGACCACAGCTATACCGTTTCGGATGGGTTCTACCTCTGACTATCCCCGAAGCGTTTGCTGGACAACGCAAGCGGGTAGAGAGTAATTTGAGCCATCTTTCGAATATGATTCAATTAGGCATCCAGCGGGGTGTGTTCGTTGATCAAGATCCATTTCTCGCTGCCGCAACCATTATCTGCATCGTAAATTCCCCGCTTATCCTTTATCACAGCGGAAGGATGCCAGATCCTGCCCTTCGCGATCAAGTTGAAGAAGAAGTGCTGCAAATTGCTATGGATTATCTATGCAATGGGCGAAGCTAACCGATATAAATGGACAAAGCGGAGGACAATTATAAATGGAGCAATCCAACACGTCTTGATAGAAAGATGATTCATCACGCCAGGGCAGAGGTAAACACATCTAGGCCGCCGTGATTTCAACTAATGATGAAGCGGTGAAAGGATTCTATTACAAACAATAGACGAATCTGAATAAAGGAGAGGCAGTTCAATTGCCCGCTTTAATTCCTGGGCAAGGGTTTAACTGAATCGGTTGTCGAATGGGGATTGACCAATGGTTTAGTTTTTTTGGCGCTTTATGCGGCTTGTGATTAAAACTAAGATTGCAATTAGAGCGATGCAAGCTACAGCGCGCTTTGCCGTTTAGATGAAATTATGATCGGAATTGTTGTGATTAGTGGCATTGCTTATCTATTATTAGCAGCTTGGTGAGAGAAGCGTGGACCGCTGCGAAAATGAAGTATGAAAAAGTGCTCTTGACAGTGGAAAAGTAGAAAAGAGGAGAAGCATTACTTATGCATTCTATACGACGGATGATGCGTTTTCTGAAACCTTACTGGAAGGCTACAGTTCTGGCCATATTCATGCTCATGGCCGTTGTGACTGCGGACTTGATCATTCCACGTTTGGTACAGAGGATTGTTGATGAGGGAATTGTTCCGGGCGATATAACGATTGTGATAAATACAACTTTAATCATACTTGGAGTGTCCCTAATAAGCGCGCTGATGGCCCTTTGTAATACATTGCTGTCTGTACGTGTAGCGCAAAATTTCGCTGCCGACCTACGCGGCGAGGTCTTCAGGAAGATTCAGACTTTTTCCTTCGGCAATCTAGATCGACTTCAAACCGGCCAGTTAATGATTCGTATGACGAGTGATATAAGTCAGGAGCAGCAAATTGTGCTCATGTCCATGCGAATGTTAACTCGTGGGCCGGTTATGTTTCTGGGCAGCATAATAATGATGGTTACGACCAATCCAAGGCTGTCACTGATTATGGCTGCATTGTTACCGCCGGCAATTGGAATTGTCTGGTTCTTTGTTAAAAAAGCGCAGCCTCTTTTCCTTGAAGTTCAGCAGAAACTAGGGAAGTTAAATACCATCTTGCAGGAGAATCTGGCCGGAGCGGAGGTAGTCAAGGCGTTCGTACGAACGGAGCATGAGAATGAACGCTTTAAACGGGTAAATGTATCATTGACCACGAAGTCCATTCAAGTTATGCAATTTTTGGCGGTGTTAATGCCAACGATGCTCTTCATGCTTAACCTGGGAATGGTAGGCGTCCTTTGGTTTGGCGGTGTCCAGATTATTGATGGAACCTTCACCATAGGCGAGCTGATGGCCTTCGTAAATTACCTCTTAGCAACGATTTTTCCACTGCTCTTGCTGAGCATGGCCGTTGGCCTGTTCTCCGCCGCCGAAGCCTCGGCTGGCCGCATTTTCGAGATTCTGGACAGTACGGCCGAGGTAAAAGAGCAGCAACACGCGTGTACGCTCTCCAGCGTGAAAGGCCGTGTAGTTTTTGAAAATGTGACCTTCAGCTATGGCGGTAATTCCCATGAATCAGTGCTGAAGGGCATAGATTTGGTTGCCGAACCCGGCGAGATCGTGGCAATCCTGGGCGCAACCGGCGCTGGTAAATCGAGCCTGGTTAATTTGATTCCCCGTTTTTATGATGTGACCGATGGCCGGGTGACTCTTGATGGCGTTGATGTACGTGAGTTGACGCTGGATAATCTGCGGGCACAAATCGGAATAGCATTGCAGGAAGCGGTTCTGTTCAGCGGGACTATCCATGACAATATCTGCTATGGCAAACCTGACGCTACAGATGATGAGGTCATTGCTGCGGCAAAAGCGGCTCAAGCCCATGACTTTATTATGGATACTCAAGAAGGCTATGATAGCCTGATCGGTCAGCGTGGGGTAAACCTCTCGGGGGGTCAGAAGCAGAGGATTGCTATTGCCAGAGCGCTGCTTGTGCAGCCCAGTGTCCTGATCTTGGATGATAGTACCAGTTCTGTGGACGTAGATACGGAAGCAAAGATCCAGACAGCGGTGGAGGATTTAATGGCCAACCGAACCAGTTTCATCATCGCGCAGCGAATCAGCACGGTGCTTGATGCAGACAAGATCATAGTGCTGGATAAGGGCAAAATTGCAGCTATGGGTACACATGCTGAATTAATGTCGTACAGTCCCATCTATCAGGAAATCTATCAGTCTCAGCTTGGAGACGGAAGGGGGCGCAATGCCTAAATCAACCTCCAAACCAAAGAAGCCCTTTGAAACTCCCGGAATTCATCCTCGTGGCAGAATGAGGAGTATCAAAATCGAGAAGGCCAAAGATGTGCGCCGAGCCTTTATTCGATTGATGGCATATGTACGGCCATTTGCTCTGATGCTTGTATTTATATGTGTCCTAATTATCCTGAGTAGTGGGCTCGGCTTAGCGGGTCCTTATCTGCTTGGT
>DAOVFE010000279.1 GCA_030673085.1 Anaerolineales bacterium
AGAGACTGCTCTTGAGGACATCATTTCAGATCTAGCCACCACACAGCCCATGAATCGTCTTCTTCAGGGAGATGTTGGCTCCGGCAAGACGGTTATTGCCGCTGCCGCTATAGCCATTTGCGCAGCTAATGGGGCTCAAACTGCACTTATGGCCCCCACCAGCATCCTTGCCGAACAGCACTATCGGACAATGCTTCAACTCCTTCCAAATGTAGCCGAAATTCCACCCGAATCAATCCGGCTCTTGATCGGCGGAACGCCAGAAAACGAGAAACGAGAAATCTACACCGGCCTTGCTGAAGGCACGATCCTGGTTGTAGTCGGCACTCATGCCCTGCTCGAAGATCCAGTTGGCTTTTCTCGCCTTTCGCTCGCAGTAATCGATGAACAACACCGATTTGGTGTAAATCAAAGAGCAGCGCTAAGAGCCAAGGGAAACAATCCAAATCTGCTCGTTATGACTGCCACACCTATCCCTCGGTCATTGTCTCTTACAATTTATGGCGACCTTGACTTGACCATCATCGATGAGATGCCGCCTGGGCGTCATACAATCGATACGCGCATTCTTCACCCCGAAGACCGCACTCAAGCGTATGACTTCATTATCAATCAGATTGAAAACGGTCATCAGGCTTTTATTATCTACCCTCTGGTTGAGGAATCGGATAAGATAATGGCAAAAGCGGCAGTTGACGAATATAGGCCTCTTCAAGAGCAAATCTTTGCACAATATAATGTCGGGCTTCTCCACGGCCGCATGCGGCCAGAAGAGAAAGATAGTATTATGCGAAAATTCCGCTCCGATGAATACGATATATTGGTCTCGACATCAGTGATCGAAGTTGGCTTGGATATCCCCAATGCCACAGTTATGCTAGTAGAAGGCGCCAATCGGTTTGGTTTGGCTCAACTGCACCAGTTCCGCGGCCGCGTCGGTCGGGGAACAGCTCGTTCGTACTGTTTATTGATCCCCGAAAAGGACGACGATATCGCCAATCAGCGCCTTCAAGCAATGAAGTCAACAAATGATGGATTCCAGCTTGCCGAGCTTGATTTAGAGCAACGCGGCCCCGGCAACTTCTTGGGAACTCGCCAGTCGGGCTTTGCCGAGCTTAAAATGGCCCAACTGACAGATATTCATCTAATAGAAAAAGCTCGCCGTGAGGCAAAACGCCTGTTTGCAGACGATCCAGAGCTATTATTGCCCGAGCATCAGCCCCTGGCCCAAGCTGTCGATCGTTTCTGGGCAGTAGGAAAGGGAGAAATCAGCTAATGGTCCGCGCAGTTTTACCCGGAACGTTTGATCCTATTCATTATGGACATATCGATATCGCCCGTCGAGCTGCCCGCCTATTTGATGAGCTTATCGTTGCTGTCTACGACCGTCCTCTAAAAAGGTTGCTCTTTTCCCCAGAAGAGCGTTTCAATTTAGCATGTAAATGCTTTGCCAATGATAAGCGAATTAATGTGATGCTCTTCAGCGGATTAACGACAGATTTTTGCCGCAAAGCGAATGTCCAGGTAATCGTCCGCGGCTTGAGAGTATTTTCTGACTTCGAACACGAATTCCGCATGGCGCTTGCCAATCGCCGTCTCTCACCTGAAATCGATTCGATCGCATTAATCACCAGCGAAGAGCATAGTTTCTTGAGCGGAACAACTGTCAAAGAAATCGCATCGCTTGGCGGCGATGTTAGCAGTATGGTTCCCAAGCATGTCGAGGATGCTCTTAAAGAAAGATTTAGCCACCTTGGCGATGATGAAGCAGACATTATCCAGATAACTTCCCTACGTGATTGACAGAGATGCTGAAAGATACATTTACCTAAAGGGTCGCTCATGGGAAAAAGATATCCCTTTTTCAACCGCGTATAACCCTAGTTGACCGAAATAACTAAGTGGTGTACGCTTCGGCCTAAAGCTTGCAACTAGTTAACCAGGTTCGACGCTCCGAAAATAGATCGGGGGCACTTATGGATATCTTACATCTAGTAGATCGGCTGGAAGAACTCTTTAATGAGAGTCGCGCGATTCCGCTGACCCGAAATGTGCTCGTAGACGAAGATCGCTTCCTTGAGATCGTTGACCAAATGCGCATTTCGATTCCGGAAGAGATTAAAAGGTCTCAGCAGCTTCTCTCCCAACGCGACCGTGTCCTGGCACAGGCGCAGGAAGAAGCCAATAGAACGATCCAGCTTGCCAAGAAACAATCTGAAGAATTAGTCTCTCGAGATGCTATTGTTCATGCAGCTCAACCCAGAGCAGATCAAATCATTGAACAGGCACGTATTGAAGCAGAAGTAGTTAAATACGAAGCAGATGATTATATTCTTGAATCTTTAGCGACCATTGATGCTGAATTAACCCGACTGCTCAGCCAGACACGAAATGGCATCGCCAAAATCACTACGGAACGAAAAACACGCCAGCAAAAAGATCTCTTAGAGCAGCAGATGTTGGAAGATTCCTCACCCGAGGATAATCTTGAATCGCTTAAAGACCCCTAAAGTTTAAGCCAAAAACTTGCATCCACCGCAAAATTTTTTTTACACACAATACAACCCTAATGAACTGTGTTTCCCCTAGATATCTTCCTGATGGGCCTTGGCTTGCGCCCCTGCCGATTGCTAGTTACGTTTTGTTTGCTTCTGCCTGAGGCATCCTTGCCCGGCTTGAGATCGTCTTTGCGGGCCCTTCCAGATTAATCCCCGCATTTTCACTAGCCGCTTGTATAAACGCTAAAAATAGGGGATGGGGACGATTAAGACGAGAAAGAAATTCAGGATGAAATTGGCAGCCAAGCATAAAGGGATGATCAGCCAATTCGGCGATTTCCACTAGCTTTCGATCCGGCGAAAGACCGGAGAACACCATCCCATGTTCTTTAAAGCAATCAAGATAAGTGTTATTGAACTCATATCGATGACGATGTCGCTCCTGAACAAGCGATTTTACATATGCATGTGCCGCTCTGGTTCCTGGCTCCAATTTACAGGGATAAAGCCCAAGCCTCATGGTGCCGCCCAGATTTCCAATTCCGCGTTGCTCAAGCAAGAGATCAATCACCGGATGCTTAGTGGTTCGGTCAAATTCGGATGAATTAACATCGTCTGTGCCCAGGATATATCGTCCAAAATCAATTACCATCACCTGCATGCCC
>DAOVFE010000006.1 GCA_030673085.1 Anaerolineales bacterium
CGTAAAGGGGTTCTCTCTGCATTTATAAGCTCATTTACAAACGCATAATATTCGACTTTGTTAAGCGGGCAATTGACATAATCTCCGTCTTTTTCCTCGCCGCGCTCATATCGTGAGGCTCGAAAGGCTACCGACCAATCAATGCTCTCTGCGGCAACAATCGGTGATAAAGCATCAAAAAATGAAAGATTCTCCTCGCCTGAGAAATCCATTAGCGCATTAGATAAAGCCGTAGATGTTAGTGGCCCAGATGCAACAATGGCCACTCCACTCGGAAGTGTATCCACTTCATCACGAATCACTTCAATCCGCGTATTTGATTCTATTCGTTCGCTAACCATCCTGGCAAAGGCAATGCGATCCACAGCAAGCGCACCCCCAGCGGGAACAGCCGTTTTATTCGCACATTCCAGTAGCATCGACCTCATTACATGCAGCTCAGACATCAATACGCCGGACGCCAGATCTGGCAATTTTGAACCTAGGGAATTGGAGCAAATCAGCTCCGCCAGATAGTCTGTTCGATGCGCGCCAGTTTTAATCTGGGGCCGCATTTCATAGAGCCGCACATCAACTCCACGGGCCGCAAGCTGCCATGCCGCTTCGCTGCCCGCTAACCCACCTCCTATTACAACTGCCTCCGCCATCATAGCCAGGATTGTATCACGATAGTTGTGGCATATAACTTGCAACTATATTGCGCAGAGTCACCATTTCCAGTATACTGCGTTGCCGAGGTTCGATATGCTTCAAATCCAGGATCAATCGCTTCGACCACTCACTACCGCCCATTTAGCCCAAACTATGAGCCTGCTCGTCCTTTCTAACCTTGATCTTCAAGAGAAAGTGATGCAGGAGCTGGCAGACAATCCCGCTCTCGAGCTGATCGAAGAGCGCGTCTGCCCTATTTGCCACCGCCCACTTAAAAAAGGCGAGCGCTGCTTGGAGTGCAGCCGGAAAAACCAAGATGAAGGTCCCATCGTTTTCCTATCGCCGCGTGACTCTATGCGCACTCCCCGCTCTACTCAACTAGAAGATGATCTCATCGATTTAGAACCGGCCGCGCCTGAGAATCTAACCCTCTCCGTTCTCGAACAGCTTGCTATAGATCTAGATCCATCCGATCATCAGCTTGCTAGTTATATACTTTCTAGTCTTGATGAGAATGGTTTTCTCCAAGATCATCCAATCCTTATCGCCAGGGCAACCCACAGCTCTCTAACACAGGTGCACGCAGTAATTGACCTGATTTCCCATGTCGATCCCCCTGGATTGGCAACTGCTGGCCCACGTGAGGCCTTGATCGCTCAGTTGGACCAATTCCCTCAAAAGAGTCCTCTAACTAAAATAGCCAAGAGCATTCTTGAAGAAACTTTTGCCGAGCTTGGACGGCGCGACTTCGAGGGAATTGCCATGCGGCTTGACACAAGTGTCAGCCAGGTACGCAAAGCCATCGCCTTCATCCACGATAATTTGACTCCTTATCCGGCTAAAGCATTTTGGGGATCTGGTCGTCAACCTGCTGCTCCGGATCCGAATGTCTACCATACTCCTGATATCTTGATTTCCTGTAACCCAATAGATCCTGACGGCCCACTAATGGTCGAGATCTTTTCTGCGATATCGGGTTGGCTTCGGGTTAACCCACTCTTCCGCAAGGCCATCAGCAATAATCGAAAAGAAGCATCCGAAGAATGGCTTAAACACATGGAACGAGCGGCATTATTTGTAAAATGCCTTCAGCAACGTAGTAATACCATGCGGCAATTGATGCGAGTTCTGGTTATAGAACAGCGTAAGTTCATCCTGCATGGCGATCGATTTCTCAAGCCAATGACCCGCGCTTATTTAGCCAAGCAAATCAAGGTCCACGAATCTACAATATCTCGAGCCGTCGCTCATAAATCAGTTGCCCTTCCGAATGGCCGCATCATCCCGCTCAATCGCTTCTTCGACCGCAGCCTGTCTGTTCGTGATCGAATCAAAGAAATAATAATTAGCGAACCCAAAGCCTACACCGATGACCAGATCGTTGATATACTCCATAAAGAGAATATCCGTATTGCTCGTCGAACCGTAGCCAAATACCGGGCAATTGAAGGAATATTGCCGGCTCGCCTTCGCCATAAAAAATCTGCTCAGGTCGCTGCCAGGGTCTAAAATTTGCCAAACAAGATTAGCTCAACAAATCCACTTTCTCGCTTCCTAAAATCTGATCCCCACCGCGATTTCTTCCGCGTGTTGGCTGATAGCCTATCCGACAGCGTATTAATATTCAGCAGCGATTGCCAGCAATTATTGACTGTCAATCATTCTTTTCTACTTCTATCGGGGTATTCGCGCGCAGAGCTAGAACTGGTCTCGCCGCGGGAATTGTTTCCCGGAGATGCAGGAAACTTGATTCTAGGAAAGATCCAGGATTGCCTTAATGGGCCCGAGTGCCGTTTACATGAGGCATCGTTAAAAACACGCCAAGGCAGTATTACTTTAATCGATCTGGAAGCTCGACCTATTACGCCGTCCAATACCGGCATTCTTATCACCGCTCGCCTATCCAGCACTCGCATCCAGAGTAAAGAGCTTCGTAGTGCCCAAGAGGAACAGCTCTCGCTTCTGGTTGGAATTGCGGAAGATCTGGCTAATCGAGAAGAAAGCTCCCTGTCTAACGCGCTTACGATTGCAAAACGCTTGCTCATCGCCTCATTAATTGGCCTTTACCGCGTATCATCTTCAGAGCCGGTTTATATCCGCCATGGGCCCCTGTCAGAGGAATTCCCAACCCAACTTGATATGGCTCATTTAGAGTCTCTGCAATATTCTTCGGCCTGGTCTCTTGGCCAACGCCCTGAACACCCATTACAGAAAGCAGCACGCGCATGTGGCTTGCAGGCCTTACGAACTGCGCCAATCGGAACTGATACGGCCTGGGTTGGTGTTCTTCTGGCCGGCTGGCGCGATCCCAATGAAATACCCGAGCATGCCGACTCACTTTTGAATATGGTTGCGGAATTGTGCCATGCATCAATCTTGATGGATTTGGAGACCAGCGAATCCTTAAAGCTGCAATTGCAGATCGCCCAATTGGAAGCCGATTTCCTCGATCAATCCACAGTAGTAACCGATGGCTTACTTTTCCTCGATTCCCAATTGAGGGTGCGTCGGGCAAATCCATCGGCTGCAAAACTGCTTGGCTATCATGAGGAAGAATTGGCCGGCCTGTCCATCCAAGATGTCCTAGTCGGCCCTAAAGACATATTAGCCACAATCCTCGACGCCCAAGGCCATCAGCGTGAAGCCGACCTTCCTCGCTTCACCATTCATCGCAGCGATGGAGTTCCCTTTCCCGTGCATCTCCGTGTTTTTCCCCGATCGCGCGGAGAAAACACCGAACTACTAATTGTTCTTAATGATCAATCAGAAAAGCAAGCTATAGAGAATCAGAATGAGGCTCTTGCTCAACGGGCTCTACTTGGCGAGGTCGCAGCTATTTTTGCTCATGAGGTCCGGAATCCAATCAACAATATCAGCACCGGCATTCAGCTTGCCGCATCCCGGCTTGGTGAGCAACATCCCCTTCATCAATCTCTTGAACGTATCCGCAGCGAATGTACTCGATTGGATCAATTACTCAGCGATGTCCTATTTTTTGCCCGGCCGCTCGAACTCAAGATCGAGCCGCTCAATCTTGAGGACATGCTTACACGCCTGATCCAACGATGGAAACCAAGACTCCAGCAATCCAACGTACACTGCCATACCGCATTTGACCCCAGCACCCCACTTGCCTCCGCAGACCCTCGAACGCTAGAGCAAGTAATTGTAAATATCATCACCAACGCCTTGCAGGCGATGAACGAAGGCGGTACACTCTCATTCTCATTGGCTCCAATACAGATGCCACAGGGCGATATGGTCGAAATAAAAATCGCCGACACTGGGCCGGGAATTCCGGCCGATATCATCGACAGGGTCTTTAATCCTTTCTTCACCACAAAAAAAGATGGAACTGGTCTTGGCCTTGCAATCAGTCGCCGAATTCTCTCGGCACATAAAGGACATATCCAGGTCGAGAGCTTTCCAGGTGCCGGCACAGTTTTTTCGATCCACATCCCTGCTTGTAAATTGGAAAACCAGGAGTGAAGCATGAGCGCCACAGTCTTAATCGTTGATGATGAAGACATGGCTCGCAATTTCGTAGGTGAAGCTCTGAAAGATGCGGGCTATGAAACAATTGAAGCCGGTTGCCTGGCCGATGCTCAGAAAGCTATCGATGCCAGCGAGGCTGATGTTATTCTTCTCGATGTGATGCTTCCTGATGGATCAGGACTGTCCCTCCTTGATAGAATCGCCCTTGAGAATCCAAGCCCTCCAGTCATTCTGATCACAGCCTATGGCGAAGTCGATACTGCAGTTGAAGCCATGAAGAAAGGTGCTATCGACTTCCTGCAAAAGCCGGTTGATCTCAAACGACTTCTGCAGGCCGTAGATCGGGCCAAGGAATTGATATCTATGCGCCGTGAGCTCGACCTGCTCCGGCATCCCGCTGCCAATCAAATTGAAATGATCGTCGGCGAAACTCCGGCTATTCTCCGCATCATGCGAGAAGCGCAGCGCGCTGCTCAGGCTTCTGCATCAGTAATGATCACGGGTGAAACGGGAACAGGTAAAGAAGTTTTGGCACAAGCCATCCGTCAGATGGGGCCGAGAGCTGATCGTCCCTTTATCCCGATCAATTGTGCCGCGCTGCCAGATACAATGATCGAATCAGAACTCTTTGGCCATGAGGCAGGTTCCTTTACTGGCGCCACCAAGCGCAAACCTGGACTAATCGAAGTTGCCGATGGTGGCATCCTTTTCCTGGATGAGATCTCATCTACCAAGCAAGAAGTCCAAGTGAAGCTACTTCGAGTACTCGAGGATCATGCTTTCCGGCGTGTAGGAGGTGTGAATGAGATTTCTGTCGATATCCAAATCCTGGCAGCCTCCAATCGTAACCTTCCGGCAATGATGAAAGAAGGCAAATTTCGTGAGGATCTCTTTTATCGGCTAAAAGTCGTTGATCTTCACCTTCCTCCTTTACGCGAGCGCAAATCCGATATCCCTGCTCTTGTGGGATCTTTCATTCGCCAAATCAACATTCGTACTGGCGCTTTGATTACTGGAATTACACCTCGCGCAATCGATGCACTTAAATCCCAATACTGGCCCGGCAATATCCGCGAACTCCGTCATGTCATCGAGCGCGCCATGCTCTTCTGCGATGATGAAGTGATCGATATTGGTCACTTGCCCCCCGAGTTCCAAGAAACACAAGCATAACAAAGAACTGGCATACTCCTTGCACCTATTGCCTTCAGACGCAAAACTGGAGGCAACGATGTTTCCCTTTACTCCGATTGAACTTAAGCTCTTAATTACCGCAGTTGTTTTTTTACTCGGTTGTATGTGCTTCCTAATAGGTATCTTCATACTCATAAGCCGGGGCTATTCACGCGAAATCCGCTCGCTGGCATCCCATTCTGCAACCATCGGCCAAAAAGGCATCGCTAACGAGGTTACCGGATTGGTAAGCAGCGCCTCAGAGCTGGTGATAGCTATCAACCAGCTTGTGAGAACATCCAGCGGAATCGGCGCTTTCCTCATGCTTATAGGTATGGCCATGGTTGGAGCTTCCTTTTGGTCTGTCCAGCAGATTGAAATGATCCTCGGATAGGAGAGCAGATGGCTATACTTGCCGATGCTGATGTCTTGACTGCACTGAGCGAGCATTTATCCCCTGGCGAATTAACGCAAACGATAGATCAGTTGCTGCGTGTTCCTTCGACATGGAATTATCTTCGCCGTCCGGGTATTCTCACTTCACTAAAGCCCGCTGATAGAACCTTATTATCCCCTGCCCCACTTGCTTTCCATTCGATTGGAGCTAAGCCCGATTCGCTCCCGCAGAGCATTCCTCAGGATCTAGAAAACCAGCGAGCTGCCATCTGGAAGCGGACAACTCAAAGCGCCTATTATCCAGATCGTTTAGAGGACGTGGCATTACTCGCTATTGGCCTGATAGAACTCGCCAAACAACCCGGCGGCTTCGATCAGATATCTTCTATGATCGTACAGGCGCCCGCTTGCTGGCATGACCCGCTTGTTTGCTCATGGGCTTATCTGCAATATCGGAAGGAGATCCTTGCCAATTTAATCAGCAATGGCTCATATGAATGCGTGGCACTCATATGTGATAGCCTCATTGCGAATGGTTCGATTGAGCAAGTCGCCAGCGACCTTTTTAAAGCCGCGCCAGATATGATTGGAAAATTGCTGATATTGATTCAGCCTATAAATGAACCGGCGCTATCAAAAGCACTCGCCGACTTATTGACACAATCATCCGATCCGCAAATCAAATTCGCCGGCTATACCTCCGTCGAGCGAATAGCAGCCCAAGGGATCAGCCAGCTCGCAAAAGGCGATCTTAAACAAGCGCGCGGAGCGCTCAATCAATCATGGAATGCAGCTGTTAGGACAACGGCTATTGTAGCCGATCAACTCGCCGAGGCGGCCAGGCTTGAAGGCGATTATGTAGTTGAAGTTGAAGCTCGCCGACAAGCATTTCACTCCCACCCAACACCTCAGCGCCGTGCACGGATTGCTGCAAGCCTGCTAAATCTCGGACGGCCCGACGAGGCGCTTGCATGCTTACCTTCAGATTGTGAATGCACGGAAGAATGCATCGCCGCCGGCCAGGCATACTTGGACCTGGGCGATACTGATCAATCATCGGAATGCTTCCTCAATGCGGCTGAACGCTTAAAGGGAACTCGAAAATGGCGTACTTATTGGTTAGGCTGGCTGGCTCAAGGTTTAACGAATATTGGCCAGATCTCGCTCGCATTGGCAATTACCGAAAAACTGGTTGATTCTTCTCCTAGCGATCCGCAAGGGCGTATTCGGCTGGCTCGTATTTTACTTCGCGCCGGCGACAACAATGCCGCTATAAACCAAGCCCAATTGGCCTTGGCTCTGGCTCCTGATTCAATCGATGCTTGTCGCATCCTTGCCAGAAGCCTCCAGCATGCTGGCAAACCCGGTCTTGCTTTACTGCAATGGCAATCTCTGGCCCAATCGTATCCCAGCGCCCTCCCCGATTTGGCAGAATGTGCACTCGCAGCTAATGATCTCGCCTTGGCAAAGGAAACCTCTCTACAGCTCCTAGAAAATAATCCCGATCAGACTGATCCCAGGATAATCCTTGCTAAAGTTTATGCCGCTGATGGAATGACCGATGAGTCAAGAACAGAGCTCGAAAAAGTCACTTACGATGACCCACAGAACCCTCAAGCCTGGATCGCTCTAACCAACGTATGGGAAAGTGCAGGCGATTCTCAAGCTGCCGGCTCGACATTAGCCCGAGCTTCGCAGATATTGCCCGATAGTGCCGAACTACATCATGCCCGTGCTCAATGGCTGAAGCGACAGGGACGCATGAGTGAGGCTCTCGATGAAGCCGAAAAATCCATCCAACTTGATTCCAATCATTGGGATTGGTTTATCGATTATAGCGATCTTCTCCGCCAGCTAGGCCATGACGGACGCGCATTGAATATGCTACGTAGAGCCCACAATGCACAACCTCGCAATTGGAAAGCCATGGTTGCGCTCGCTTCTATGTACCAAGAACAGGGTACATCCAGCAATCTAATGGGCTTATTCAAGGACATGCCCGTATCAGCGCCGGCTGAAGCACATCTGGCTGCTGGTCGCATTATGCTCCAGGCCGCTGAAATAGGCCAATCTCCGGCTGAACGTGCTGTTTACCACCTTAAAATAGCTAACAACCTCGGCTGCACCGATCCTGACCTTCATTTTTGGCTCGGCAAAGGCTTTGAACTTAGGAAACAGCTTCATGAATCCATTCAAAGCTACCAAACCTACTTATCAAATTCGAAGCCCAACAACTCAAAATATCGAGAAATCGCTGCGCTGGGCTTGGCGAATGCCGCATTGCAGACCAATGAAGTGGTTCTTGCAATTACAACGATGGAGGAGGGACGTATCGAGCATCCGGAATCGCCGGCCATCCTCATCCATTTATCAAAAGCCTACCTCTCATCCGGGCTCTTGGATCAGGCTCTAGAGACAGCGAAATTAGCTTCGAAGATGGATCCAACACTAAACACAGCCACCCGACAATTGTGTTACGCCGCTGCCGAGTCTGGTGAACAGCAAATAGCCGATGATGCCTTAGATAGGCTGATTAATCTCAGCCCCGAGAATCCTGAAAATTGGCTTACTATCGCAGATTGCCAATTAAAATTTGACCGTCCACTTAAGGTCCGCCAGGCAATTGCAAAAGCCCTTCGACTTAAACGTACAAGCGCTGACCTCTTGAAGAAAGCAGCTAGTATTCTGATGGTTATAGGACAACATGCCTCCGCTCAGCATATTCTCCATTATGCAGCATACATCCATCCAGAAAACGCAGAAGTGCTTATAGCGCTAGCTGAAGTCAGTGAAAAGGCAGATGACCTGGAGTCCGCTCAAAAGACATGGCGTCGTTATGCTCAAGTTGCTCCTGAAGATCCCGAGGGATTATCACGCGCCGCAGATGCCCTTTGTCAGCTAAATCGTCCTGCTGCGGCTCAAGAAATTCTGCAGCGAGCTATTGCTATCGCCCCCAATGACGCTCAAATATACGCTCAATTAGCGGAAACTTGTCTTAGAGTTGGAGAAAACGATACTGTCAAACAACTATTTTCGAAAGCAATTACACTCGCCCCCAAAGACCCAGCTATTTACTACCGGGCGTCCAAGGCTGCATTGAGTAGTGGATTACTCGCCGAGGCCAAAGAACAGCTTGAACAGGCCATCCGCCTGGATCCCGACTGTCTCGAGTATCAAGTGACCATGGGCAAGTGTCTACTGCTTCAGCATAAACCGCTGGAAGCTCGCCGCATACTAGAAAAAGCCCTGCCATCCGCCCCATCAACTGCCCAGGCACAGGCGCTCGTTTCAATTGCAGCGCTTGAGACTGGCGATCTTAAAACCGCCGATACGGCCTTTCGCAAGGCAAAAGCTATGCCCCTCGCCACCATCGAAGATAGAGTCTGGTTCTCACGAGCCGCCAGGCATCTAGGCCTTTGGGATCAAAGCTCACAAGCCTTGCTATTAGATGCAAATGACACGACATTAAACTTGGAACTGATTCGGACATGGATCGATCTTTCTGAAGTAGATGATATTTACCGGGATTTGATTCAAGCCTCATGTCATGCACCCGACCGAAGCTGGATTGATAGCTTTTCATCTGAAGATCTGAAGAGTAGGCTCGAACCGAGCTCCTCTATTGCAGCAAATCCAGAGCAAATCGATCGGATTAGCATGCAGCTTGATCTTACATTTATGGAATCGGATACCCCTGCCCTAGCCAAGATTGAAGAAGCAATGCAGAACTCATCCGATAGTCGAGTCCTGACAAGCCTTGCCCTTGCCCACCTTCGGCTAAACCACCCGGAGAAAGCAATGGCCGCATTACGGCAAGTCCATCATAATCATCAACTCAATCCACGTCAGAACCTTCTCCTTGGATTGGCGTTATCAAAGATCGGCCAATACAAACTCGCACGCCGGACCTACGCGACTGCCGCGGAGAATCCGATACTTGGTCCGCTTGCAGATTATCAAACCGGGCTATCCTGGCTTGCGGAAAACGACCTTGAAAATGCCACCGCCTGCATATCACATGCAGTTGCCAGTTGGCCGGATGAACCTGCCTGGCAATTCCAGCTTGGAACTATTTACCTGAACCAAGGCGAAACAGATGCCGCACTCCCGCATCTTCAGCAGGCCAGCGATCTGGATCCCGAGAATGGGCAGTATCTGCTGGAACTGGCGCGAACGCTAGTAGAAGCCGGCCAATTCTCGGATGCTGCACTCATATATGAACGTGCCATCCGGATCGTTCCTCATCAAGCCTGTGTATGGGCCGAAGCAGGAGATCTTGCACTAACGCTTGGCGATGCTGTACAAGCTAGCACCCGACTTGAGCGAGCTTGCAGCCTTGATCCATCTAATATGGGATGTCTACTCGGCTCAGCAAAGGCTGCATTGATCATGAATCGGCCAAATCTAGCTTTGGAACGGGTTAAAGCTGCTCTGAGACTCAATCCAAAGAACTCGGATGCTTTACTGGCCCTTGGTGAAATCTACGCTAGGCAAGGAAAGAAGGAACAGGCAATAGAAGCCTATGATCAGGCTTTAATCCAAGCGCCCGATTCCCTAGCGATCCTAGCCTCTCGCAGCCGCCTGCTAATCTCCGCCGGAAAGGCAAAGCAAGCCATTGCGGAGATCCGCAACCGATTAGAAACCCTTCCGGATAGCGACGATCTCTGGATTATTCTGGCAGAGGCATCTGAAGCAGCCGGCGATCTTGAAGCCGGGATGCATGCCGCTAATGAAGCTTCGCAGCTTGCTCCGCGCAATATCACCTACAAGATTGCTCTCGGGCGAATCTGCCAGAAGCTCGGACAATTGGATCGAGCCCTGGATGAACTCACACAAGCCCAATCGCTGGCACCCACTGATATTCGCATACCACTCGCAATCGGTAGCCTGTATGAGGATCGGCAAGAGCCTGCTAAGGCGCTTGAGACCTATCAGCGAGCGATTTCCCTCCAGCCGGAAAATCCTGATGCGCACTTCCGAGCCGGCCTCATCCTTAAACAGCTCAAAGCCTATTCAAAGGCCGCTCAAATGCTGAAGCGTGTAGTTGCGCTCAGACCGAAAGATTCCAATGCCCTGCATCAGCTTGCAGCCGTCCAGGCTTTAGAGCTGGTGCATGGAGAAAAATTTCAAATGGCGGTGCCACAATGATCGATCGCAATACATGCATTCAACTAATCCATGCCGCTCGTATTGCAAATCGGGGCGATTTTGCCAGGGTAGTAGCTGCCGATTGGCTAGCTTCCTGGCCCGGTGATCTTAGGATTCAATTTCTTTTAGCCCAAGTCGAATTTGACCATCAGCTCTTTGAGCCAGCCACGGTTCGACTTATGACGATAATAAACGCTGATCCGGAGTACGTCGAAGCCTATACTCTGCTGGCCAAGACGCTGGAGGGATCAAAGCACCCCTCTCGGGCACACGTTTTCGCAGCTGTAGCTCGCTCACTGCAAGGGCGCGCTCCCAAACAGGAGCAATCGCCCTCGTGGG
Organism: Anaerolineales bacterium; assembly: GCA_030673085.1. Classification (GTDB taxonomy): domain Bacteria; phylum Chloroflexota; class Anaerolineae; order Anaerolineales; family E44-bin32; genus JAFGNH01. The sequence continues at coordinate 11,203 of DAOVFE010000006.1, forward strand.
GCATCTCTCTGCATCAAGCAATTATCGCCCTTCGAGCTCGAGATTATGCACTTGCAGAATCAGAGGCAAACACTGCCTTATCATACGATCCCAATTTAGCTTTACCCTCACTGATTGCGGTTCAAGCCATGCTTGGCTCTGGATCCCGCGACGCCGCGCTTGCACTCGCTCGCGAAGCCCACGACCGCTGGTCAGAATGTATCGCTTTTAAGCTTCTATTGGCTGAAGATCTATTTGCATGCGGTCAAACATCGCGGGGAGTGGAATATGTCCACCAGGCAGTCGCCGAAGATCCCATTGGGGAAGTCGCCGCCCGAATCCTGGGTGTCGATCACCCCTACCGTAATCTTTGGCCAGATAATATGCAATCCGATCTAAGCCGGCCCATCCCGGCAGAGGTAGCCATAGTCCTGGGCAAGAACCGCCTATCGGATAGCACCAGCTCTGCTAAAACTGTCCTCACTTCAAAAGCAAAACACAACGATTCGGCTTCTGGAAAACCAATTGCCGATAGTGAAGGTTTTGAACCCGAATCATCCGGGGCCGGATTTGTTAGATCATCCGATCCGACAGTACAAGAAATAGAAAAAGAGGATGACTTCCCCACGCCTGAACCTTGGGAAGCATTCCGTGGCCCTGATTCGGGCGACAACGACGCAGATCTTGATCCTGCTATAGATACACTCATCGATGTCCATGAAGAATTTGAGCGCCTTGCAGATCAGATCAATGCGCGACGGCCTAGCCGTAATGAAGATGGGCGCGTGCCTGTCTATATTGTCTTATCTAGCCGGACACATCTAATACAGGCTTTCGGCGCAGATCGCTTCTATCGACTGGATGATGCCATTATGTCACTGGTCGAGGCCAACCGCCTTCGCCTGGGATGGCAATCCTATCACCTATATATCGACGATCCAAAGTCGCTCTCTACTTTTGGCCTTCTCCCCGCCGATCCCGCTAATGCCTGGCAAATCAAACTACGTCTTGCTGAGCTTGATCAATCGCTGGCCAGACGAGGAGAGATGATCGGCGCTGTGCTCATCATTGGTGGGCATCAGATTATTCCTTTTCACATGCTTCCCAATCCAACTGCAGATGACGATGATGCCATCCCATCTGATAACCCCTATGCTACTACAGACGAGAACTACTTTGCTCCTGAGTGGCCTATCGGACGTTACCCTTCTGCCGATCTCGATCTATTAATCAAACTCCTACATAATGCGGCCGACGAAGGACATCTCAAACCTGACCAACCGGTTAAGCCACTTATGCGAATGTATCTCTGGATAATCGACCACTTTTTCCCATTCCTTCGAAAACGCCCCCGCTCACTCGGATACAGCGCTGATATCTGGCGTAAATCTTCAATGGTCGTTTATCGCACAATTGGTGATCCGCGTTCACTCATTACCTCCCCACCCGTCGAAGCAGACGCATTTCCGCTTCCTGGAATACAGACTGCACGGCTTTCATACTTCAACCTGCATGGGCTCGAAGACGCTCCAGAGTGGTTTGGGCAAAGGGATCCGCTTTCTTCAGATAATGAAGCGGAGGAGTTTCCAGTTGCCTTACGTCCTCAAGACCTCCTCAATAGCGGTCATTCACCCGACGTAGTATTTAGCGAAGCATGCTATGGCGCTAATGTCATTGGAAAATCTACCGACGATGCCTTGTGCCTTAAATTTCTTGCTGAAGGAAGCCAAGCTGTCATTGGTTCAACTAAGATCTCCTATGGCTCAGTCACTCCACCCATCATAGCTGCTGATCTCCTGGGAGCGCGCTTTTGGGAGAATCTAAATTTAGGTCTTCCGGTTGGCGAAGCTCTCCGCCGGGCTAAATTATCAGTAGCTTCTGAAATGCATCGTCGCCAGGGCTTCCTCGATGGCGAAGATCAAAAAACGATCATATCTTTCATCCTCTATGGCGATCCGCTCTCATGCTCTTTCCAGGGCATTAACCATTCACGATCAAAGACTGTGATCCGGAGTTTAAGCCGGCCAAAGCATATGAAGACCGCCTGTGCATTGAATGGTCCCGACCTAAACCAAGAGAATCTAAACCCCGATCTGCTCGTTAAAGTTAAAACGATCATGTCTAGCTACCTGCCGGGTATGGCCGATGCTCAATGCCACATTCATGCTCAGCATTGCGGCTGCGATGGAATAAATCACACTTGCCCAACCCACCAGCTTGATATTAAGCCCACCTCGACGGAAATGAATGGAACATTGGTCGCTACATTCACAAAGAATATCGACGACGGCATGCGACAACATCGCCGCTATGCCCGGATGACACTTGATAGTAATGGAAAAGTGCTGAAGTTTGCTGTCTCACGCTAGATGTATTTCGGCACATATCTTGCACTAAATGTATTCAGGAAGGATTAAGCACTGTATGGCAGCATTACATAGTCGTCTTGGTTACTATTATTATCCAGATGATCTGCACTATACGCAGGCAGAACTGGCCGACTGGCTCCCAGTCCTCAAATCGCTTGGAGCCCGCTGGCTGACTCTTCATGCTTCCCCTGATCGAGCCATTCCTGAGCTTTTCCTTCGCGGACTTCTTGAAGCCGATATTGAACCAATTATTCATATCCCCTGCGACGTCGGTTCAATTGATGCCGATCAGATTTCCCCACTTCTAGGCTGCTATGCCAGTTGGGGGATTCATTATGTCGTCATCTTTGATCGCCCCAACTTGCGGAAAAAGTGGGACAGCAATGAATGGTGCCGTACCCAATTGGTTGAGCGGTTCGTCGATTACATCTTGCCGATTCTAGAAGCCCAGCAAAAGGTCGGCCTAAAGCCCATCTTTCCACCGCTTGAACCTGGTGGAGATTATTGGGATACTGCATTTCTACAGGCAGCCCTAAGTTCAATTATCCGCCGTGGACGGCAACCCCTCCTGCAAGATCTAATCGTTGGCATATATGCCTGGCCCTTTGATAAGCCATTAGATTGGGGCGCCGGCGGTCCAGATTGCTGGCCCGAAGCCCGCCCCTACCACACTCCTGAAGGATGTCAGGACCAGCGCGGATTGCATATTTTCGATTGGTACTCATCGGCAATAGACCAGGCCATTCACCACCCACTACCTCTACTCGTTGTAGCTGGCGGCGCCCTGCCGGAAAACAGCGAAGCCGGATTAGGAATGGATAAGCATACTGAACGAAATATTAGCATCGCTAGGATGCTCGAAGACGAATCGATCCCTGGAAATGTGCTCAATTATTGCTTCTATTGCCTGTCATCTGTATCCAATGCCCCTGATCGAGATTGTTCCTGGTTCCGCACAATTGAGGATTATCGTCCTGTCGTTCAGGCAATGCGCAATTTCGTCCAGCTCCCTAATATGCAGCCTTATCCAAACCAGATGGATAAGCCTTTGCAGCATTATGTTCTCCTCCCTAAGGGAATGGACCCCGAAGCGATCAGCAATTGGACTGTTATTGGGGATTTCATTCAAGAAACTCGGCCCGTGATCGGTTTCTCGTCAGCCGAAGCCAAGCTTGCTGCGCGGGTTACACTGATTGGTAACCCACATGCATTTGCCGATTCGATCGAAGAAGAGCTTAATTTAGCTGGGTGTATTGTTTCCCACTTGGATGTTGATCCATCTATAAACTCGGATTTCGATAAATCATTAGCATTCGAAGGAGAATTAGAGAATCTCCCGGTAGGAGAAGCTCATGGCTGATAGCATCCCAACAGAGCGTAACCCGAAAACAAGTCTAACTCCCGTAAAGGGACAAATCGGTCAGGCTCGAATATCGGTACTTGGATTAGGCGGTGGTGGAACAAATGCCGTCAATCGCATGATTGAGCTAGGGCTGACCGGAATCGATTTTATCGCTGCTAATACTGATCATCAGGCGCTCGCGTCCAGCCTCGCTCCGATCTGCATCCAGCTTGGCCCAACAGTCACTCGCGGCCTTGGCGCAGGAGGCGATCCGCGTATGGGCGCTTCCGCAGCGATGGAAAGCAGCCGCGAAATAAAGGCTGCCTTGAAGGGCTCTGATATGGTTTTCATCACTGCGGGGATGGGAGGAGGGACAGGAACCGGTGCGGCGTCCGTCGCAGCTGAAATCGCCCGTGAATCTGGCGCAGTGGTGATCGCTATTGTAACTATGCCTTTCTCCTTCGAGATGAACCGTCGCTCGCAAAATGCGCGTGAAGGGATTAAGCGATTGCAGCCGTATACGCACACTCTAATTACGGTCCCAAATGATCGCCTACTTCAAGTACTTCCCCAGGATGTAAGTCTTGAGGTCGCCTTTCGAGTTGCAGATGATGTGCTGCGGCAAGGCGTACAAGGTATCGCCGAGCTTATTACTCGCCCCGGTCTGATCAACGTCGACTTTGCTCATGTACGGAATTTGATGCTCAAAGGAGGCGGTGCATTTATGGCTATAGGGCTTGGCGAGGGTGCCGAGAAATCAACCGCGGCCATCCATCAAGCGTTGCATCACCCACGACTGGAAATTAATAGTCTAGAAAATGCCTCGGGCATACTTGTGCATTTCACCGGCGGTGAAGATCTTACTCTCTCCGAAATTGGCGATTCTGTCGCAGTGTTGCGCAAATCCCTATCGCCGGAGGCGGATCTTATTCTTGGGGCTACAACCGATCCCCTAATGTCTAATCGAACACAGGTGATCTTGATTATTACCGGAATTGGCGCTCGCCCGGTTCGCGGGCTGCCCGCTAAGGCTATATTGCAAACCAACTTCACGACAAATCCAAATATCCCTGTCAATGTCAATGAAGATCTGGATCTCCCGACATTCCTGCGCCGTCGCGCCGCTCTCGGAGAAGTGAGGAGTTGGAATGGTGAATAAAGATTCAATCGTCAAGATTAACCGCAATATTGCAAATAAATTCCCTGAGATGACTGGAAAACGTCCAATTGTCCGCCGTCAAACCAACCCAAATGGGGCCCATCAATATCTTCTGACCTATAAGGGCCACGCTAATCTTCCAGGCGGACGTAAGCTTAACCGAATCGTTCGCGTCGTCGCTGATGAGCGGGGGCGGATTATTCGAATTAGCACATCAAAATAAGTGAGCCAGACATGGAAAACCAATTCTACTATCGACCTGCAAACGAACTTCGAGTAATCTTTTGGCGTTCGGCCGGGTACCTAATTGAACAAGCTCTCCGCAGAAAAGAACTTATCCATCGCTGCATTCGCTATACACCGGTTATCGCCTGGGGTGGCTTTGCCTTCATCCTTGGTTCGTTCGTTGGCGATGCTCTTCTAAAATTTCTATATTAACCCACCATTAGCGCGGCCTTGATAGGGTGTTGAAAGAAAGAAATTATTTGCAAGTGAAGAACCCCTATGTAGCGTGCTTAGCACACCGTCGCCTGCAGCGGTCTTCTTCTGGGCTGGCAGATTTGCTTCCATACCTCTTTGCGGGCAAATATTTTTTATAACATCCTCCTTTACCCGATTGCAGCTTCTGACCCCCCAGAGTACAATGCATAAGCTGGTGCCCTAATTTGAGCTGGGCTTTCAATCATGAAGAAATGGCCGCCAAAACTCCTCATCCTTATCGTAGCGATTTGCTGCTTTATGCTGGGTATCCTCAGCGTTTGGCTTCGAGCGCCTTCCGATAATGGACCAGTATCATCCCCCGTCAATAATTCGACAAATGAAGATCGCCAAACGACCATCCTTTTTTTAGGTGTCGACGAGCTTTACGCTCCCGAATCAGAATTATTGGCAGTTTGGTATGCAACCTATCGCCTTCCAGAAAAAGACATTTTTCTGCTGGGTATTTCCGTAGGAACGCCAATCGCTTCCGCCTCCGGATCATCACTCCGTTCCCTCTTCTATTTGAACAGTGAAGAAGGGGTATCTACAGAATTTTTCTCCGCCCTAAGTAACCTGACGCCGCTCCAGCCAGACGTTATCATCATCGCCGACAATCATGCTTTTTCAACTCTGGTCGATTACATGGGTGGAGTTCACTTCGATAGTGGCGAACTTAGTGGCGACCAGGTTATTGGGCTAATCAACTTTCTTTCCGACCAGCCAGATGCACTCTTGGTTACCCAAGATCGTTTGCTGGTTGTCCTTAGCCAGCAAGGGCCAAATCTTGGCAACACACCCGACCTTACACCAATAACTGCTCTCATTCCTGAACACCTTTATTCCTCAACTGATATAGGACACCTTATGGCTCTCTTTACCCCCCTGCTCCCCATCACTCCCGCCACAACTCATGTCGATACTTTAACGCCCCCTGACCAAACGGACTGATCCGAGATTTGCACCCTGCTTGCCCGTCTGGCCTATCCCGGTATATAACCTTTTCAGCATGACTGAAGCATCTGCGCTTATACACGAACTGGCTATACAATATAGGTTACATTAAAATCGCACCCTCTTGGATCAATGAATATATGCCGCCGGATCCCATAGGCACGTTAGATAATCGCTTAACGTTGAAGTGTTTCTTCTTCATTTTTGGTTGTCCGGGCAGATATCCCTCAGTCAGAATAAGCTGCGCGTCATTGACGCATGCCGTGCATACATACAGCTTTAGAAACGTTGGATGCAATGTCTCTACTATAATCACCAGGTTATTTTCCCCATACTCGGGGCATAATATGAATTCACTGAAATAAGCCCAAATGCGAGATAGGCATTTCCCTTACTGGTGGATGCTTTTTTCAGTAGACTCATAATACAAAAGAGCCACCAATCAGTGGCTCCTATTTTATGCGCTGGGCGGGGGTCGAACCCGCACGCCTTGCGGCACATGGCCCTCAACCATGCCTGTCTGCCAGTTCCAGCACCAGCGCGCATAAAATCTTATTCTGCGGTATTATAGCCTAGGTATACCGATTGTCAACTTATTACATCCAAACCTGCAATTAACCACTAATCATCGGAGATATTTATTATGCGCATAGTACTAGACGCCATGGGCAGTGACAGCCATCCAGAGCCAGAATTAACCGCCTCAGTCGAAGCTGCTCGACTTTGGGGCGACCCGATCCTTCTCACCGGGCCGGAAGAGGTGCTTAAACCTCGTCTTGAAGCTATGGCTATCGGCGAAGATCAAGTTAAGGTGTTCCATGCTCCTGAAGTTCTTGAGATGACCGATAAGCCGGCCAGGGCTGCACGCGGCAAAGCCAAGAGTTCTATGGCTGTCGGAATGGATCTTCTCAAGTCTGGCGAGGCAGATGCCTTTATTACCGCAGGCAATACTGGCGGTGCAATGGCCAACGCCCTATTTCGAGTCGGGCGCATAAAGGGCATAAAGCGACCAGCTTTGACAGCCACTGTCTCAATCCATGATGGCCTGGTTGTAATCCTCGATATTGGCGCAAATGCTGACTGTAAACCCGAATATTTGATCCAATTCGCCCTTCTTGGCTCGCTATATGCCCAGAATATATATCATCAGCCTTCACCTAAAGTTGGCCTACTTTCGAACGGCGAAGAGGCTGGTAAAGGCAATCAATTAATCAAGGAAACCTATCCCTTGATGGAAACGCTCAATATCAATTTCATTGGAAACGTGGAACCCAAAGAGCTCTTCACTGGTGGAGTTGACGTTGTTGTTACCGATGGATTTTCGGGCAATATCTTAATTAAATCCAGCGAGGCTGTTTCCCGTTTTTTGATTCATTCGATTAGCAAAGAAATTAAATCTGGGGCGCTAACATCGCTCGGAGGACTATTGGCAAAGCCCGCTTTTAAAAGTGTGGCTGAAATGCTTGACCCTTCGGAATATGGCGCAGCTCCTCTTCTAGGCATCGATGGGCTTGTCTTCATTGGCCATGGACGATCTGATGCCAAAGCCCTGATCAGCGCTATTAAAGTCGCACGTCAAGCCGTTGCCGGCGATCTACTTAATTCAATGCGGAATATGGTCAAAACCTATATGGCTTGATCTACAAATGAAAATGTGGCATGACTACACTTAAAAAAAGCCCAAATGCGAGAAAGGCATTTTCCT
>DAOVFE010000292.1 GCA_030673085.1 Anaerolineales bacterium
TGGCATGAGTGCTATGGTTCTTGTCAGATGAACGAGCTCTTGCCAGTGGATGGGTTTGATATATAGGGCTCGATTCGTCTCAGTCGCCCGGATTATTGGCTTTCGCAATGGCTTATGGGATGTTTCTCGCATCATAATTCGATGATCAACACCTGCTGAAACACGGCGATTATGGGATATGAAGTTTATCCCGTATGAATACTCCTAAAAAAATCCTGGCGCAAGGTCAATCTGACGTCTTTTCAAGCACCCAGAAATGGGAGAGGCCAAAAAAGCGCAACGGGGTGTGTTCGAGAAGGTGAAGGAATCCGCGTATTGCCTGGCCGAAGCGAGGCCAGCGAGCGATGATGTTATCGTATCCCCCAAAGATTATGGTCTTTGTTATTGGGCGCAATGGAAGGCCGTTAAAAAGGTACTCTAAATCACGGGCCGTGTAAATACGAACGTGCGGCGCCAGGCGATCGCGAAGGCGTCTTGGCAGATAATTGATAAAAGGAATATTACCGAAATGGTAATGACCTCGCCAGTAAACACCATGGGTTTCAAATGGATAGCCGCGGTTGGGGACGAAAAGAACCAGTCTCCCCCCGGGCTGGCCAGCTTGTGGATCGGGCATGCGCAAGACACGAACAATCTCCTCCACCGATTGGCGGTCGTCTTTAACGTGTTCCAGGACTTCGTGTGATAGAACTAGATCAAATGCATTCGATGGGTATGGTAAATGCTCGCCGGCGGCACAGGCAACGGTGTTAACCAGCGCGCCGGCTTCAAATGCGCGCTCCAGGTCATATTCTAGACCAAAGGCATGCTGGCTTTGAGTGCCCAAATGCTCTAAGTAAGCGCCGACGCCGCAGCCGTTATCCAATACCCAGCCGCAAGCATGCCTGCCCGCATGATCCTGGATCATGCGGAGGCGGCGTTTCTGGCCGGAACGCCAGATGTAGGATGGCTCGCCGCGCATAGCGGCTTTTTCGAGATCACGAGCACTCATGTGCGACTCCTCAATGGCTATGCAATCGGCCATTTGGAAATACCACATAATAACTATGATTGCACTGAAAAAAGCCTAAATACGAGATAGGCATTTGCCTATTGTTAGCCGCTTTTTTCAGTGGACTCAACTATGATTTAATTAATGAACCAACAACCATCAATCATAAACGGCTCATTTTTTGGATCAAAATTATCATTCGGGCGGCGATGAGATTTGATTGCAAAGCTTATTTATCTTGTTTCAACCAATCGAGCGCCAAACCTAATGCGGCCATTGTGGCTATTTGGCGGAAATCACCACGGCGATACCGTTGATAGACTTCCTGAAAGTTGAGCCAGACCATTTCGATTTCTTCCAGATCGCCGGAGGCGGGCTCTTCTACCTGGCGACAATTCATTGCCAAGAAGATATGCGCCCGGCCGGATCCGCGATTGCCGCTGATTACATAATCGCCTAGCCGATGCCAATCGGCGGCATTACAGCCGGTTTCTTCTAGGAGTTCACGCTTGGCAGTTGCCAGTGGTTTCTCGCCAGGCTCAAGATAACCTGCCGGCGGCTGAGTGTCAATTCCGCAAACTCCATGCTTATAGCAACGGATAAAGCCAATCCTACCTGATGTGTCGACGGGCACTACCATCGCGAAATCGGGCTCGTTAAGTTGGAGGTAGCCTTTCACGATTTGGCCATCAGGAAGCTCGATTTCTTGGGAAAGGACTCTCAGCCATGGCAAACGCTCAAGTAGCACTTCTGAATGAAGAATCTTCCATGGCGTAAGCGTCTTGTGCATTAGTGGCTAACCTTTCTATTCGGCATAAGAGCATGGCAGATTGTCTGCATGTATTCTAATTTGACCGGATTGGTTTATGTTAAGCAAGAAATTTTTAGTCGATTTGCTGTAAAAGACCTTTCTCGACCGATATGTGCCAGCAAATAGCCGCCAGACTGTCGTTGGATGATCGTCTATGGCCGCAAGTGTATCATGCCCGGCAAGATATGTTGTAGTCTGGGAGGGGGAATCGATATGCAGCTCAAAGGGGATTAATCTGCCTTGTATGGATAGCAAAAGTGAAATACGCTTATTACCTGGATTCAACTGCCAAGTGCAACAACGGGATGATTGAAGAAAGCTTGATTAGGTGTTCTAAAATCAAAGCATTCATATTCTCATTTGAGACTCGCTCCCAGGATGAGTAGGGATAAGCAAAATATACATCTGACTGAAGGTCATTCGCGATCCGCCCATGGTCAGCAAACTCTGTGCCATTATCGGATGTGATAGTTGTGCGTTCGATCTGCCAATGGCTTCAGGAGATCTATCACAGCATAACCTACCGCTTGCGCTGTCTTGCGTTCTGCCTTGCGCAGGAGTTCCAGGTGGGATTCGCGCTCTGTAAGGGTCACGATAGTCTGTCGATGCCCTTTTCCGATGATCGTATCCAATTCCCAATCGCCTAATCGCTTATGAGTGTCGACAAGGGCAAACCGCTGCTCGATGCTCACACGGTTGGGGTCTACCGTAGCTACCATAGCGCTTCCTGCGAGCCTTCTGGCATCTAAGGTGACGGTAGAGGCCGCCTCCTCTGCATATTTATCTGCCAGGGTGTATTGGTAGATCCATTCATGGCTGATCCGATAGACAAGGTTCATCTTGAACCATGCCGGGGCCTGTTCCGGGCTCCAGTCTTGGCGAATGAAGAGCTCGATAAAAGTACAGATTGAGGGAGCGATGCGCGATTTGGATCTTTGGCGTCTTTACCTCGCCATGTGATGGGTTTGTTGGGGACGGTAGCCGCGCATTCCGCGATTGCGCCTCAGCTCGCGACTGATAGTCGACTTGTGAACACCGATTACATTGGCATCTCGGTTTGATGATGACCTATTTTCATAAGTTCATAAATCTGGTATCTTTGTTCTTGAGTAAGCTGTATGTAGATTCTCATCGGTGCTCCTTTTACTTGGTTGGTCTAAGAAGCACTGATACTACCGCAGC
>DAOVFE010000122.1 GCA_030673085.1 Anaerolineales bacterium
AGCACTAACAGTAACATTAGTATGTTTTCCTCTGAATTGTGGATGTAAGGAATTGGATAGAGAGTGCTCGCTTGACAATTTTCCCTGTGGAAACTAGGATTCGGGAGCATAGAAGACTGAATCCAAGAAGCGTTATTTTTACCTTATCAGCCGGGCGTAGCCATGTGTCCCAACTATATATTTAATAGAATCCCTTGATGTCATTGCAGTTGCTTCTTGTAAAGCTTTTATGGATTTGTGGTTGTCTGAAACGGGATGTCTTAAGCAGAAATACTTGCTGCTGCTGTTAATCTATTGTCTAAATAAACGGATAATAAAAGGGAATGAGCAATAGAGATTCGACATCCCCTAAAGCAAAAGGTTGCTAACATTGATGAGTGGCCAGAATGGCTGGATCGATCAGGTAGAAAAGATGAAAGGCGAAGGAATGATCTGTTATGGTCGAGTGCGACTGAGAGCCGTTGAACCAGAAGACCTTCCAAGATTTGTTCAATGGTTCAATGATCCTGAGGTAGTAGAGAATTTAAACATGTATCTTCCGATGAGCTTGGTGGAGGAAGAGCGCTGGTATGAAGGCCTGGCGCAAATGAAACCGGCAGAGCGGCCATTGGCGATCGATGCGCGATTTGAAAAGCAGTGGGTACATATCGGCAGTTGTGGTCTGATGGACATTAATCCGACTGCTCTAAATGCAGAATTGGGTATTTCAATCGGGGATAAACGCTATTGGGATAAGGGCTATGGATCCGAGGCAATGCAAGCCTTGCTCCAGCATGCTTTTGAGACTTTGAATCTTCATCGGGTATATCTTCGAGTCTATAAAAGCAATCCGCGGGCGATAAAGGTCTACAACCGAATTGGTTTCTGTGAAGAAGGATGCCTTCGAGAGGATCGATTCTCTCATGGTCAGTATCAGGATACTCTTATCATGGGGATATTGCGTCCTGAATGGGATGCGAAAAAAGAGAATAGAGGTTGAAATGAGGACTATGTTTGGATATGGAGATATTGCGCTCTTTTCCGGTTCGGGAAATCCAGAGCTTGCTCAAGAGATTAGCGACTACCTGAACGAGCCATTAAACGATTATGACCTGATTGAATTTCCGAACGAAAATCTGTTTATCCGATTGCACGGAAGCGTACGAGGAAAGGATGTGTATCTACTTCAGAGTATGGGCCCGCCGGTGCACCGGAATATCATGGAAATGCTAATTATGATTGACTGTCTTAAACGGGATTCGGTAGGACGCATCACAGCAGTTTTTCCCTATATGGCCTATGCTCGTTCAGACAAGAAGGATCAGCCGCGGGTTCCGATTACCGCTCGCTTGGTTGCCGATATGATTGAAGTCGCGGGCGCTGACAGATATATCACCATTGATCTCCATGCGGGTCAGATCCAGGGGTTCTTCTCGATTCCAGGTGATGTACTTACCGCTTTTCATCTATTAAGCGATTATTTCCTTGCGCAACCGCATGAGAACTCCGTCGTCGCAACTACCGACCTGGGATTTGCCAAGAAGGGACGCAACTTCGCCGTAAAACTGGGTGTCCCGCTGGCATTCGTTGAAAAGAGACGGGTAATCGATGATCGACATGCCCATGCTATGCAAATTATCGGGGATGTTCAGGGCAAGGATGTGATTCTAGTCGACGATGAGGTATTAACGGGAAGTTCAATTATTGAGGCAGCCCATATTCTTAAAAAGCATGGAGCGCAAAGCTTGAAACTGTCATTTACTCACGCTCTACTAGCGCCTCCGGCTGCTAAAAACTTGACGGCAGTCGATTCGATTACTGAGATCGTGACAACCAATACATTGCGCATCCCGCCAGAGAAACAGCATCCAAAGATGACTATCCTTTCTGTGGCGCCGCTCCTGGGTGAAGTCATCCTTCGAGCTCATGAGGGCCGGTCGGTCGGCGAGTTGTTTAACGAATGATGATGTCTTTATCGCTTAGCAGACTGTAGTTCTTAAATTTCCTTTCGTAACGATGGGAAAGCGCCGCATATAAGAGATGTTTCTTCACTTTCTTTGCTATATTTGTCAGCGAGGTAGGCTATGCCTCGGCAATAAAGAAGTAGAACGTGGGGATAAGCTTAGTAGGATGAATGAAGCTAGAAGCTGTTTCTAATTCCCTTAAATTTCCTATCTATTAATGACTCAGCATGTTTATTAACGAAGCCATAATGCCTAGTTTCTTGAATGAAAGGTCTCCACACCGAGATATTTAAGGGTGTTGAAAAACATATTTGCCCATAAAAGCGTGTGGTATATATGGGGTGGAAGCTCCCAAACCCGCACTTTCTACTCATCCCCACAGCAAGTTGTTGGGTTTCCTGGCTTTTTCCCATGATTCCTCTCTTTTTCAACACTCACACATTTTAACCTTGCCTATGTCACAGGTAGAAATCCCAAGCAATATAGACTTGTTAAAGGTGGCAAAGCAGCGTAGGAATCTAACTTATCTGAGTCCAACTTGCCTGTTAGGTTTTTCTTATTAGAAAGAGTCAGAACTCCCCAGTGTACGGCGCTCACGGTTAATTGGATTCGCTCGCTATCAATCGCCTGAGGGCGAATTCCAACTGAATGGAAGGCGAGAGTTTGGAAGTGTGAAACCTAAAAAGGGCTTTTTCTTCGCGAAGCCTGCAAAACCCGTGAAGCCCGCGTAGCCGGCATAGCTGCATATTCAGAGGTTCTGCACAGCGCGAATCGCACGCTATTGCTTGCTGCGGAGTACTTCACCTTGGACATGATAGTATGATAGCAGATGTCTATGGAGACAGCGCGTGAAGAAAATTATGCTGATGCTGGCAAAGTGCTGGGTTCGGGTGAAGGCCCTTAATCGAGAAGTCTATCGAGTAGCGCGTGAAACTATATATGGGTTTGGGAAACATGAATGTGCGACCCGTGCTGCAGGTTTGGCTTATCGTGGATTGCTCTCGATTTTCCCGTTGATGTTGTTTCTGATGTATCTCGGAAGTAAGTTCTTAACATCGGAAACAACGAGCGAAGTGCTCTATTCAAATTTGGAGCAAATGCTACCCGCAGCCGTCGGTTTGGTCAGCCAGACTGTGGACCAGACTCTGGATGCTCGTGGGCCTATCGGTTTGATAAGTGGAATAGGCTTGATCTGGAGCGCGTCTTCGCTGTTTAATGCGCTTTTTGCCTCCTTGGATATTATTTTTTTGGAGAAAGCTCGTTCCGGCTGGAGGCGTGGTCTTCTGGCGGCAACATCGGTAATCGGATTAGGTTTGCTTTTTGTCGTTTCAATAGTACTGAGCGCGCTTTCTGCCATTCACTTGCCAGAAGGATCTACACTCGCCTACCGGTGGCTAAACCGAGGCCTCGGTATTTTGGTCACAATTCTCATTTGCATGCTGCTTTTCCGCTGGCTGCCTAGCCGTAACGTGGACAAGCGGGCAGCGTTAGCCGGTAGCGCTTTGACAGGAGTGCTATGGGAAATCGCCAAAGTTGCTTTTGCATGGTATATCGCTTCAGGGTTTACTAACCTTGGCCTGGTTTATGGATCATTGGCTTCTATTGTAGGATTAATGTTGTGGGCTTTTCTCACCGGGGAAATTATATTCATTGGTGCAGAATTTGGAGCGGCGCTTGAGCGAATATATTGGTCGAAAGATAAGAGCCGGCTTAGCCTTGATGATTCCTAGAATTGAAGCCGAATTTTGGAATTTGAAGACCTGCTTAAAGTACAGAGCATTTGCCTTTTCTGCTGATCTCCATAGTTATATATAAAAACGGTTAGCTTTCAAATGTCTCAGAACTGATCAATTAATCTGCCTCTGAGAAATGAAGTTAATACCGGGGCTTTCTTCGAGTGTCCAAGCCGAAGTTCATGGGAAAAGGCCAGAATAGGTAAAGAGGGACTTATGTATTATGTGTCAGGCGAAACGGGTTCGGCTGGTGCTTCTCCTTTAGATGCTTGTCGGCCGGCCACTTTATTTTGCAAGAGAAGGTAACTTACCGCCGTGATAAGACCAAGGATTCCAGCCCCATACCAAACCCAGCGAGCATCTATGTAATCGATTACCAGACCAGCGAGAAGCGGCCCAATCGCGAATCCAACCATCCAATTGAAGCCGCTGAGAGCCATATAGCGCCCGCGCATATTTTCTGGCGATAGATAGGCGACTAACGCTTGAGAAACTGGGCTGACGATCATCTCGCCGATAGTGATAATGACCATGGCGATAAGGAAGGCCGTATAGCTGGCGAAGAATCCATACATGCTAAATCCGATTGCATATAGCACACAGCCAATGGCCATCATCGGCATGGGTGAGAGGTCTTTAATTTTGCGGGTAATATAAAACTGGAAAAGAACAACCATGCCCGCATTCAGGCTCAGGATGTAGCCAAAGCCTCTCGCATTAATGCCGTGGAAATCCCGCAAATATACCGGGAGTGTGCTATTCATCTGGACGTAAACCAGGACCATCAAGATGCCGACAGCAATGAAGGCCATGAAAGTTGAATCGTGCAAGACTTCGACGTAGCCGCGGAAAGTCTGGCCTATTGATTCGTGTTTGGTCTCGCCGGACTCTTCAGGCTTGGTTTCATGCATCGATATAGCAACAATGATTGCCGTAATCAGGCTGGTGATAGCGTCGCAAATAAAAAGTAGCAAGTAAGATTTGGACGCCAGCAAACCACCGATTGCCGGGCCAATGGCAACCGCCAGATTAAACACGACTCGAAAGATGCCGAATCCCTGTGCGCGCTGTTTATCGGGTAGAAGATCGGCTACCATCGCTTGATGGGCGGGTCCTCCGATCTCAGAAAAGATCCCCGATACCAATGCGAAAATGATGAAAACATCCAGCGTGTTTATCAACCCCATAACGACGCTGCTTAGCGCGCTGGCCACTAATCCGAGGATTAAGGTTATTTTGCGTCCAAATCGATCCGTGAGCACGCCCCCTAACATGCCGCCAATCATCGCTGAGACTGAGAAAACACCAAAAAGAAGGCCGATCTGGGTCATACCGACGCCGAATTTTTCAGTTACGTACAATGTAAAGAAAGGAAATAGAAGCGCTCCTCCAAGTCGGTCAATGAATGAAGCTGTAATCAATGTCCAGAATTGCTTCGGAAATTCGTTGTATATATTTTGTATATTTTTAATTGATGTTTTAGGAAGCATGAGATATCAACCTATTTTTATGGATAATGACTGTCGCTGAAAAAATTTTTAGTCGGCCTTTTTTGATCGGACAAAAAAGCTATTTATTGTAGCAAATGCATGAGAATCTGGTTGATTTCATAGCAATCACTTTGATTGGGTTTCTCCGATAGCATCCAAGATTGGACTAGATAGCAAGAGCCATCTCGCCGGAGATGGCTCCTTACTTTTTATGGGAAAAAGCCAGAATACCTCGTAGGTTGCTGCGGGGTTCTTCACGTTTAGAAGACTAAATACTAAATCGAGCCTAAAAGGCAAGATCCTATTTGCCTGTGATCTTGAGATCAGGTCCTTGGAAGTTAGTCATAGTAATATCCACCGGGCAGTGCTCGGCAACCCGTAACAAGGCCTTTTCACGGCGGGAGATATCAGCATTAGGCAAATGCGCATGGACCTTGATATTGGTTAATCGTGTCGGGTTGGGGACTTTCTCGAATTCCACATCAACCGTCAAGCCGGTTGGATCAAGGCCGATCTGGTTGCAGTAATTGGCTATAAATGCGCCAATGCATCCGCCAAGCGATGCAACAAGGATTTGCGGAGGGGTGGGCGCCCGATCAGAACCCCCCATTGATTCCGGTACATCAATCTGAATGGTGTGATTGCCAACCTTGGTCTCGAAGAGCATATCGCCTGCATATTTTGTAGTGATCTTTCCCATAATTAAATCCTTGTTTTAATAAGATATCCTGGTTTGGTTTCAGCCAGGCAACGCTGCCTATTGTACCGCAATTCGCTCATTTCTTGTTCTAAAATGATTCATGACTACACTGAAAAAACCAAATGC
>DAOVFE010000435.1 GCA_030673085.1 Anaerolineales bacterium
TCACAATAGGCGCATCTTTAAGCACCGCGCGCGCAATAGCAATGCATTGGACTTGCCCGCCGCTCAGAGACAGCCCGTGCTCACCGACCTGCGTCGCGTAACCTTCAGGCAAGGCCTCGATTAGATCGTGAACACTTGTCATACGCGCTGCCGCTTTCAACTCGGCCTGGGTGGCTTCAGGCTTAGCAAGGCATAGATTTTCGGCGACTGTCCCATGAAAGAGATAAGCATCTTGCGCCACCAACGCCATCTGCCGGCGCAGCCAATCCAGCGAGAGATTGGACAAGCGATTCCCCCCCAACGAGATAATGCCTTTTTGCGGATCGAAGAAACGAAATAGCAAATTGACTACCGAACTCTTTCCCGCCCCGCTAGCGCCAACCAGAGCCACCATTTCGCCTGGATGGATCTCGAATGATACATCCTCAAGCGCCGGACGCTCACCATTGTCGTAAGCTAAACAGACATGCTCGAATCGTATATGTGGCGTATTAATCACCGGCGATACAGCATCGGGCGCTTCTTGAACTTGGGGCTGTATATCCAGGATTTCAAAGATGCGCTGTGCCGCGGCCGCACCGCTAGCTCCGGCATGAAAGTATGATCCTAATAGAATTAGCGGACGCGCCATCTCTAAACTGAGCAGCGTCAGCATTACTGCTTCACTATAAGTGATCGCTCCAGTTTGCAATCGCCAAGCTGCCATTCCGCAGGCCACTACCGTCGTGCCCAGCGTGGAAACCCAATCAATGAAGAATAATGAGATCAAGTTGATGCTCAACAGGCGCATCGTATCCTGCCGCAGGCGCTCGGCCTGCCCTTGCATTTCTTCAGCTCGCGCCTTGCCGCGATTGAACATCTTGAGCGTCGTCAGCCCTTGAATGCTATCCAGGAACTGCGCACTTAATTTGCCCGCCGATGTCCAATATTTCTCGCTCACATTACGCAGCTTTCGCTGAATCACCATCAATGAAGCCGGTATTAATGGCAAGGTAACCAGCAAGGCTGCCGCTGTCATCCAATCCATTGTGGCGATATATCCGCAGAGCAAGATTGGAATCGATACTCCTAATACAAATTGGGGCAGGTATTGGCCAAAATAGACTTCCAGAGCTTCCACTCCCTCCACCGCCGTGTGCACCAGCGCACCAGTGCGTTCAGATTCCAAGTATCCCGGCCCCAGGTCTAGCAAATGTGTGTATAAACGGTCGCGCAGCAGCAGCTTTGTCTGTCCAGCTGAGCGATGCGAAGCCAGACGTGCAGCCCAATTCAATCCAGCCCGCAGAGGTACTATGCCAACAAACATGAGCAGCAACCATTCCAATCTGAGTTGCCCCTCTAGCGCCTCACCAATAACCCGGCCGATTATTGAGACCTGCGCTACATTCAGCGCCACAATCAGCCACCCTAAGCCAATTGCCGTAACAATCCACTTCCGTGTGCCGCGTGTCAATTCAATCAAGCGCCGATCCAACCCCACTTATCTCTCCTTCTGTTGTATTGGGTTCATGTTTCGTTCTATGCCAATCTATTTATTCGCTATTGCCAAGCACTTGCATTTTCATCCTCAAAAGTAAATGACAAAACCCTCAAAATTCCTTTAGGGATGTCCTTTAGGGACATCCCTCATTGCGGAATTTTGCCCCTTCGAGTGCGGGTTTTGTTTAAATATTCGCTCAGGACTATCGCCCTGCAGTGCCTACGGCCCTGGCCATTTATATTCTGGCTAATCGAATA
>DAOVFE010000438.1 GCA_030673085.1 Anaerolineales bacterium
GGATGGCGCTTCGGCGGCTTCCTATGAAGTAAATGCGTCGACGGTTCGGTTCCTTGGTGGGCGAGGCGAAGGCGCTGGACCTGCTTCAGGCGAGGCCCCCGGTTTCGGCTCTGGGCAAGGATCGGCCGGATCTGACGCTCAGAGTGAGGAAGAAATTCCTTTCTAAAAACTCGGCAATCGATAGCCGGCTAAAGGGCCGGATAATTGCTAGTGGCGCTTTATTAAGGAGTAACAATCAGAGTTTGATATTGAAATAGGCTTTGTGAAGGGAAAACGCCGTCGCCTTATGGCGACGGCGTTTGATTCGATCGGAATGATGATCTAAATTTGGAAGCGTAAATTGATTACCAGGTTTCGGTGACCTTGCTCAAACCATGTGGTTTATCGACGTCTACACCCATAGCCTCGGCTAGACGCAGCGCAAAGATCTGGGCAGGTATAATGGCCACCATTGGTGTGAGCCATTCGGGTATGTCGGTGGGAATTGGCATACCGAGCTTTCCTTGCTTTAGCAATGAGGAATCATCAGAGATGATGATAAATTCACCGCCGCGTGCTCTAACCTCATTAATTAGCTTAGCTAAATCATCTCGGACCTTTCCGCTGGGAGCAATGGCAATTATGGGATCGCCTTTATCAATCATTGCAATGGGCCCATGACGAAAGTCGGCGGATGAGTACGGCTCGGCAACAATGCCGGTCAATTCCTGGATTTTAAGAGCACACTCGAAGGCGGTGGCATAATTAAAACCTCGTCCAATGACGGCACAGTGTTCCAGATAGCGATAACGTTCGGCTCTGTCAAGTGATGGTTCGCAATCGAGAATAGTCTGTGCCATCCAATCCGGGATCTTCTTGACCTGATTAAATCGGGCTTGATCGTCAGCAAGGAAAGCGGAAAATAGCGCAATGGCGATCAGCGAAGACGTGTAGGTTTTTGTGGCGCATATGGCATGCTCGATGTCGCAATGAAGTTCAATCACGTAATCGGCATTGGCGCCCATTGGGGAATCGGGGAAGTTCGTGATAGCAAGTGTAGCCTGCCCTTGGCGGCGGGCCTCATTGAGCACGGCTCCGATGTCAAGTGATTGGCCCGACTGCGAAATGCCGATGATGAGCGAGCGCTTGAATTGAGGCGGTCGATTGTAAAGGGTAAAGAGGGACGGCGTTGCTAACGCTATGGGGAAGTGGTTAAAAGATCCTAAAGTGTATTTTGCATAGCGTGCCGCATTGTCGGATGTTCCGCGGGCGGCGATTATTATATAATCGAAACGACCTCGCAGCTTATCGCAGATCGCCTTGACTTTCTTTGATTCCTGGTCAATCATCCGCCGCATGATCTCGGGCTGTTCTCTAATTTCCTGCTCAAGAATTGATGCCATTAATATGACCTCCTGGCAGCATATACCTTACCACAATGCTATCATGATGTGAGTGCTGAGGGTGTTGAAAAAGAGAAAGATCTTGCTGATGGAGTGGCATATAGGGGAACGAAACTTTGCACCCAGCCCTTATATGCCATAATTTTTTACAGGCAGATATTTTATTCGATTAGCCAGAATACCCCTCAGCTTGCTGAGGTCCCTCCGCTGGCTTAGGGGATGAATGGCCAGGGCCGTAGGCACTGCAGGGCGATAGTCCTGAGCGCATATTTAAACAAAACCCGCACCCGAAGGGGCAAAAGTCCCGCAATGGGGGA
>DAOVFE010000471.1 GCA_030673085.1 Anaerolineales bacterium
GGCGCGCTGATGAGCCTTTTAGGCATATTCCCGAGCTATGGAATCATGGCCTTGCTCTTGGTGCTGGCGGGATTTAGCTCGGCGGGATTTCACGCCGTGGCGCCGGCAATGGCCGGAAATATATCAGGGCGGAACCTGGGCCGAGGTATGAGCTTCTGGGTTGTAGGAGGAGAAATTGGACGCACACTAGGCCCTATCGTGATTGTTACCGCCGTCCGGTATTTTACTATCGAGAGCATGCCCTGGTTGATGATCGGCGGTTTTATTGTTTCAGGGATTCTCTTTATTCGACTAAGAGACATCCCCAAAGGCGCTGCGAAAGTCAACCAAGGACTGCCATGGCGGTCGGCGCTGATCAGGATGAGGCCGGTGATGACGCTACTGGTGGGCCTGATTATTGCGCGTTCCTTTATGATTTCATCGCTTGGTATATATTTGCCAATCTTCCTTACAGAAAAAGGAGCCAATCTCTGGTTGGCGGGCGCTTCTCTTTCAATAGTAGAATCGGCGGGCGTGGCCGGAGCATTGCTCGGCGGCTCGATAAGCGACCGGCTAGGTCGCCGGCTCGTGCTCACAATTTCTCACTTGTTGGCTGCGATCTTCATGCTTGCATTTTTAGCGAGCACCGGATTGGTTAGATTTCCCATCTTATTGGCTCTGGGTTTTAGCGCGTTGTCTATTAACCCGGTCATTATGGCGCTAGTGCTAGAGAACTTTCCTGAGAACCGGGCGCTGGCTAATGGGATGTATTTGGGATTGAGCTTTGTAATTCGCTCAGGCGCTATAGTGATAATTGGAATGGTAGGTGATACGATCGGGCTGCATCAAGCATTCATGGCCAGCGCCTTCTTAATGCTGATAGGGTTGCCATTGATCTATCTGCTGCCGAAAGATAAATTGGGGCCGCGCAAAGCCTGATAGGAACCTGGATATAAGAGCGCTGTGCGATGACTCTACTGAAAAATGCCCAAATGGGCTAAAGTGGGGCTAACGCTTTTGGATAGCCCCACTTTTCCCTGATGGCGATAGGCGAAATAAGGTCTTGCCGTCTGATTATTATTCGATTAGCCAGAATATAAATGGCCGGAGCCGCAGGCACCGCAGGGCGATAGTCCTGAGCGAATATTTAAACAAAACCTGCACCCGAAGGGGCAAAATTCCGCAAAGAGGGCTGTCCCTAAAGGGCATCCCTAAAGGAAATTTGAGGGTTTTGTCATTTACATCGATTAGCCAGAATATAAAAGGCCAGGGCGGTAGGTACTGCAGGGCGAGAGTACTGTGCTATTCCGTCTCTGAATAGTTTTAAGGCTTATCGCAAGATTGAAGTGCAAGAATGAAGC
>DAOVFE010000333.1 GCA_030673085.1 Anaerolineales bacterium
CATGGAGCGGTTTCATATTCCCGCCGGTTACGCTGGCTTCATAATCACGCCAGATAACTCCGCAGAGAATATGCATAGCCGTATGAGTCCGCATTAAAGCATAGCGCCGCGCCCAATCTATCTCACACCATACTTCAGTCCCGACTTCTGGTGCTGGCCCCTCAATCTGGTGCCACACTTCGCCTTCGCTCCGTCTTACGCCCATTACTGGCAAATCACTCGATTCAACACGTATCCGGCCATAGTCGCAAGGCTGGCCGCCGCCACCCGGATAAAAAGCGGTCTGATCCAGTGCAATAGCACCTTCTCCAATCGCGGTTGCGATTGCGGAAAATTGTTTTAGATACCCATCTTCTTGATAGAGCAGCTTTGCCATTCTTCAGCCTCCGGATATTGATTTCTCCCGGCTTTTCCCAACCGGAGTTCATTGCAATTAATGCTTCCAGCCAATAGAAAAGCCGGTGCTGTAATTATTGGTAAATAGCTTTACTAGAATGCACAGCTCCGTCATAATCAAAAAGCTCTCATCCCAAATAGGGACGAGAGCTGAATCCGCTCCCGCGGTACCACCCAAATACTTGCTTGTTCTGCAAGCTCTTAGCCAGGTACGACCGTTATGGCTTATATCTGCGTCCTTGCTAACGGTGGACACTTCCGTCTTCCTTACTGGCAGCGCAAGCTGTGTTCAGGTCAAGGCTCCGGAGTGATTTTCGGCCTGCTGGTTTGCCCCGGCTTCCACTTTCCCGGGTTCGCTATCATCCCGCTGCAGTCTTACTCGTCTCCATTATCGCTTTATTTGATTATTTAATTATTCCGATTATGCCATAAGCCCGGGTGAAGGTCAATCCTGCGTCTCCTCATATGCCGCAAATCTATAGGATAATGCGCAACTCAATCAGCACTGCAGCCTCTTCGAACGTCAAATAGCTCGATGATTATTCAATCCCGGATCAATTTTATTTTGTTCAGTTGCCGCTCAGGATCGAACGGTATGCTTCTTTAAACTTTGTAATGCTATCGCAGGTATATATTATAAGGGCTTTATACTTTCTGCGTCTGAAAGCTAAGGATAATAAGATTCAATTAATGAATTATCGACGTTCATCAAATGCAGAATAGCCATCTAATTCATTATGTGCAATTTTTATCATCAGCATGAAATCTTAGATATTATGTTCAGAAATCATCTCAGATCAAGCGCAGAGCTTGGATAGCAACGGGCCTACAAATATCTGAGATTGCTCAGATAATAATTGATGCGCTAACAGAAAGGAGGTGGACCTATATCTATATAGAATATGAGTATGTCTTGATATAGATTTGCAGATGTCTGTTAATAACAGAAGTATTTTAGTTTAACCCGAGGGAGAGTAAATTATATGGATACAGCATTGACTATCGAGGAGTTCAGCTCATTCCTCAACACAAAAGCGGAAGATAATTCGCTGCTAGAAGCGCTGCGCAAGCTCATGAGCCTTAGAGAGCCGGAGGATATAACCATCGTATTTATCGGTCCTCTCTTTTGCTGGGCATGGCGAGGATGAGTGATTGATCGGCAATTTAATTGTGATATCGCCGTAACAAAACAGCTGAGCGCGCTGATGCACTCACTTGTGGGAAACTCAAACCAGGCGCTATACTATACATTATTATGCGCCTGGCAAGAACCAACGCAAGGAGCTGCACAGCGTGCTTGTATTTTAATTTAGATCAACCTATTATTTGAGCGCCCCTCGCTCAGCAGATTTCAGAGGTTCCCAGATGGATTTGGAAAGCATCAAAGCCCAAATATTATCAATGCCGGAAGTGACAGCCTGGCCCGAGCTGAGCGATCTTCTGCGACGTGCAGGCTCCCAGCCATCCATGGACTGGACCTTGCCACTGACCGCCTGTCAGGCAGTTGGCGGCGACCCTTCTTATGCAGACCCCGCCGCAGCCGCAATTATTTGCATGCAGATCAGCATCATCCTGGTGGACGACATGCTGGATGAAGACCCCCGCGGCGAACACCTCCGTCTCGGATACGGCCGGACGGCTAACCTGGCATTCGCCCTTCAGTCAGCCGCCTTTTACGCTATCGGGCGGGCTGATATTCCAGCCGATCGCCGGGCAGCGGCAATGTCCAGCCTGGCCTCCATGGCATTGGCTACCGCACGCGGCCAGGATCTGGATGTAGATTCCTCAGGCGGAGAAGAGCGCTATTGGCAGGTTGTACGCGCCAAGAGCACTCCCTTCTATGGCGCAGCGCTGCATATTGGCGCATTGCTTGGCGGCGCTGAACATGAAACCGCCGTCTCTTTGCGCGATTTGGGCATTCTGGTTGGCGAGGTTGTCCAGATTCACGATGACCTCCAAGACGCCTTCCAAGCGCCTGCTAAACCCGACTGGAAGCGGCCATCAAATAATCTAGCTATCTTGTATGCTATCACTGCCGAACATCCTGACAAAGCCCAATTAATCGAGCTTATTGCTAAAGTCGAAGATCCTCAAGCGCTGCATGAAGCCCAGCAAATCTTGATCCGCTGCGGCGCGGTCAGCTACTGCGCCTACCATCTGATCCGCCGCCAACGTAAAGCGCAGCAGCTTCTGGATCGCATTTCGCTTCCTAATCCTGAGCCAATAATGGATTTATTGTCAAAGCAGACGAAGCCTTTGGCAACCCTGATGGAAAAAGCCGGCGTCGAT
>DAOVFE010000424.1 GCA_030673085.1 Anaerolineales bacterium
CTTGCAAAAAAGCACCATCCGGATGTCAATAAGGATCCTGACGCCGAAGAGCGTTTTAAAGAGATTAATGAGGCCTATGCTATCCTATCCGATGAAAAGCATCGGGCGTCTTATGATCGCTATGGGTATGACGGCGTCGAAGGCATACCCATAGACTTCGATTTCTCGCAATTCAGCGATATCTTTGGCAGCGATTTCTTCAGCCAATTCTTTGGCTTTGGCGGAATGGGTCAACGTCGTGGGCGTCGTAGCCCCCGGCGGGGAGCTAATTTGCGATACGATCTCAGTTTAGAGTTCAAGGAGGCTGCCTTCGGGGTCGAGAAAGAGATCGAATACAACCGGCTTGAAGCCTGTTCCCAATGCAACGGAAGCGGCGCTAAACCAGGTACCACTCCTACACAATGCCCAACATGCCATGGAGCCGGGGAAGTCCGCCAAACCCGGCAGACTATTCTGGGATCCATGGTAAATGTCACTACTTGCCCCACCTGCAGAGGACGTGGGGAGGTGATCAATACTCCATGTCAGAATTGCAAGGGAAGTGGGTTTGAGCGAAAGACCATCCGGCGTAAGATCTCCGTTCCTGCCGGAATAGACGATGGAACACAGATACGAATAGCCGGCGAGGGAGAAATTGGAACCAACGCTGGTCCAAGGGGCGATCTTTACATCGTAACTCACGTTAAAAATCACCGCTTCTTCCAGCGGCGAGATCAAGATATTTTGCTCGATTTGTCTATTAATGTCGCCCAGGCTGCTCTTGGCGCTGAGGTTACTGTCCCTACTCTCGACGGAGAAGATAAATTACGCATTCCACCAGGCACCCAATCAGGTAAAGTCATTCGTTTGCGGGGCAAGGGTGTACCACGCCTTCAGCGCAACGGACGCGGGGATGAATTGGTTATCATCTCAGTAGAAATACCCCGCTCGTTGAATTCAGAACAGCGCAAGCTATTTATGGAGCTGGCCGAAACGATGGGAAATGAGGCCAAACCTCAGGAGCGCGGCTTTCTGGATGGAATTAGAGAATTTTTAGGTGGCCGAGCCATTTGATATAGCTTGAGATTTCCCTTACAGTTAATTGCAAATTGGCCGCCATTTACTCATCCTTCCCGACTGGCTTCCCAACCCAATTAAGGATCGTTTTCTTGTCGCCCTCGACCCCGGCACGGCCTTCGGTGCCGGCATTCACCCAACAACTCGTCTTTGCTTAGAAGCGCTTGAAGATGCAATTCATCCTGGAGATATCGCTGTTTATCTTGGTTGCGCGTCGGGCATCCTGAGCATCGCTGCGGCTTTTCTCGGAGCCGGTTCTGTGTTGGCCTTGGACCGCGATTCAGCCACGATTAAAACCGCAACCAGAAATATTCTCACCGAAACGGCTTTGCCAATCGAATTAGGGTGGAAATGAGGTCGCTGCAGCACCTTCTTGTTACTATCAAGAAACAAGGGGCGCCTTAGCTGCTGCTACTGGCGCACATCTTAGAAGAAATGCTTGATCAAGGCCTTGAGCGGGCAGTTTGCCCAGGTGGTATTTTAATTCTCTCTGGTATTCATGATTGATTGCACTGAAAATAGCCCAAATGCGAGCCAGGCATTTTCCTGCTGATGGATGCTTTTTTCAATAGACTCGTGATTGCCAAGTGAAGAAGGGGCTGTCCCAAAAGGCGGGTCGGTAGATAGCTGGCCCAATTGCACTGAGTAAATTAGTCGCGAAGTGGGGAGTTTATGCTTGATTATTACAGAATCTGGCTCATTGAGGGGGATGATAATCGCGATTTTCGACTTTTCAGATAGCCCCTTCTTCTAAGGAAAAAGCCATAATGGGGGCGGTAGCTCCCAAACCCACACTTTCCACTCATCCCTACAGCAAGTTGTTGGGTTTCCTGGCTTT
>DAOVFE010000076.1 GCA_030673085.1 Anaerolineales bacterium
GCAATCCTCAATCGCCATTCATTTTCGACCAATAGGAATAGCCACCAACGAATATAAAAAAGAAGCCCTCCGCTCGGTGGGCGCGGTTATCTTCTCAGATGTCAATCAAGCTCTGGAAGCAATTGATGCTTTTTCGTGATTCCTGACTATGCTTTCGCAAATCAAGTGCATTTCCAGAGAATGCTGAAAAAATCTGCCAGCCTGACCGTTACAAGATATGTATAGCGCTCAATTTTTCCCGTCATTGACTACACGCATGCATGAAGATAGTCTTCAACTCAATCCTTTAGTAATCATAAAGAAACTAAAAGTATTTATTAATTCCCCGTTTATTCGATTAGCCAGAATACCCCTCAGCTTGCTGAGGTCCCTAAGCTTGCTTAGGGGATGAATGGCCAGGGCCGTAGTCACTACAGGGCGATAGTCCTGCGCGAATATTTAAACAAAACCCGCACCCGAAGGGGCAAAATTCCCGCAATGGGGGATGTCCTTTAGGGACATCCCTAAAGGAATTTTGAGGGTTTTGCCGTTTACTTTATAGCTATGCTTCTTTCTTCTTTTGCTGGGCGCTTGATGCATCAATCGGTGATCAGGATAGCACCCGAGTACCACTTCCTTGAGTACCGCAGTACCCTATCCTTGCCGCCGCCCTTGTTTATAGAATGTAAGTGTATGGAATCTATTAGGCGCAACTAGCATTCAAGTTCACCCATGCTGAGATTTGCTTGCATATAGATTCTCATAAGCCGCAGCCCGGGGGAAAAGCCGCTCATCCTGTTTCAATTAAACCCACCGATATCTTACAGGCTCATTCATAAATCATTTGACACAAAGCGGATTTCTCAGGCAGCCGGTCAGGAGTTAGCCAATATAAGCAAGAGGGTCAGTTAGAACACATTAAAATCCTTACTTGATTGTCACGTAGGAGCGTACAATGAAACAGAATCACATTATCCCTCGTTTGATCACCATAATCATTCTGACCATAACCGGCGTTTCAGGTATGGGCATTGGCGCCGAACGGGCTAGAGGGAAAAACGCGGTCCACAATCTATTCACAGCCTTCGCCCAATCAACCGAGAAAGTGGCAATCCTCGACAGCGGCCCTATGGCAGGCCATTACCTTGAATGGAATGGACAGCCTATCTTTCTCATCGGAGACTCGGTGACCCAGGGATGGATGGAAACTGGAACAAATTTCAATCAGGCGGCCTATATCGACGCTTTAGCATCCAATGGCATTAACCTGCTCATGATCTGGAGCTATATCGGGACCAGCGCAGCCGGCCAACAAGACGATTCCCGCATCGGATATGACGCACCCGAGATTTGGCCCTGGGAAGGATCCCCGGACAACAGCAGCTTCGACCTGACAAATTTAAATCAGGCATACTTCGACCGCCTGAAGCAACTCGTCGGCTATGCCGAGAGCAAAGGAATTGTGGTCCTCATCACTATTCATGATGGGTGGGCTAAGGGCAACTTCGACGAGCATCCATTTAACGCAGCTCTGGGCAATGGCCCATTGACAGATAAGATGCAATATGTGGAGCTGGCAGATTACGACCACGAAATGCCGGCTGCATTCGATCCCTCATGGAATCGATCAGAAAAAAATCAATATTTCCAGGAACGGCTTTGCGCAAAGTTTATCCAAGAGCTAAGCCCCTATTCCAATGTCATCTATGAGATGTTCAACGAAGGCAATAAGTACAACCAAACCGATAGAAATAAGCATGAGCAGCATTTCCTGGCCTTCTTCCGTGCCCATTGTGACAATCTTCTCCTGACCAATACCGATCACATTGTCGGCGATGATCCCCATCATGATGCTAAAGTCGATGTTGTGACGCTGCATGGAGATTGGACTCACCGGTTCAATGACTTTCAAAGCGGATTCAACCAAAGCCCGCCCAAAACCTACCTACAAAGCGAACCGGTCCCCGGATGGGATGGTTCTAATGTCTCACTGGATGAGATTCGCAACGGCGTCTGGGAAGTGGCTGTGGCCGGCGCCGGCTGGGTCAATCAAAATGACCTCAGCTTTGGTTGGGATCCCAATTCCGCCATTGCCTCCAAATCATCTCTGCGCGACCAGGCCTATGAGATTGCCGGGAATGCCGCCCGATTCTTTAACAACCCTGAGGTTGAATTCTGGAATATGCGGCCAAAAGGAAGCTTGAGCAGCACCGGCGTCGCCATGGCTCAAGAGGGAATTGAATATGTGATTTATGCCCCATCAGGAGGTAATTTTTCCGTTGATCTGACGGCGGCAGATTCGGGAACCACCTTTATAGTTGAATGGTATGACCCACAGACAGGTGATTTCACCCCTGCCGGCCAAACTCAGGGAGGCAGTATTCCTTCCTTCTCGGCTCCCGACAGCAATGATTGGGTCTTGCATATCAAAAGAGACGGGCAAGCCCCCACTCCAACACCATCTCCAACGCCGTCTCCAACCCCAACGCCGGACCAATGGGAGCTCATTTTAAACGAACAGCTGAACAGTCCGCCTACTTATGACCATACAAACGATGGCCGGGGCACCTTTGTCAACGGCGGGTCCTTCACAACAGAAGGATGGAAAACAACCTCAAATAGCGACTATATTGAATTTCATCTCCCGACTACAACCAAAGGCTGGGTCGAATTTGATGTGAAGGGATGGGATCGAGATACTGAGGTTTTTAACGATGATGGACCAAAGTATTCCTTCTTTGGCATGTGGGATGACTCCTTGCCAGGACAGTGGGGCCGTCCTAATAACATCAAGTTCAACCCATATAAAGCAATCATGCGCGTCTATGGGCCTAAACGCAACGATGACGGTGCGTTAGATTGGGGTTTTTACAGCTTGCTCAAACTGCGCTTGAACGTTCAAGCCTTTACCGATGGTGGCGAAGATGACCCCAATGCATTTGAATGTTACGCCAATCCGGATAGCTATCCCAGCGGAAACTGCGAAGCCCAGGGGATTCGACATCTGTTTAGTTGGCATCGAGATCGTACCTATCATTTCAAACTTGAATGGGGCGATGGCGGCATGCGGTGGTACCTTTATGGCGATGAAGATGAGGACAACTTTGGCGAAATCACCTATTACGACTATGGCTACATCGGTCAGGATGCCTATGATCCGGTCGATCATGCTCTGCGGATCGGTACCGCCGCCGATTGGCCGGCGCCCATAGGCACCATTATCTCGAATCTTAAAGTCTATTCCGGAGATAGCGGCTTGTTGCCGAATCGCCCGCCAGTCGCATATGACGACGCAATAACGACCACTGTAACCAAATCCATAAGTGGAACGCTATCGGCCAGCGACCCGGATATGGACCCATTGACGTTTAGCATTGTCAGCAATGGAGCCTTGGGCACTGTGGTCATCACGAATCCTAATACTGGTGAATTTAGCTACACCCCGAATTCTACCGGGACCGATCATTTTACCTTCAAGGCCAACGACGGTGAGCTGGATTCGAATGAGGCCACGGTTGAGGTCACAATCCAGCCCGAAAGCAATCCACGAGATCCGGTACAGATAAGTGATATCAGCGTTGGCAGCAATAAATCCTATATAGTGGGAGAAAATGGCCTTCAGGATGGAGAAATTGTCTACATCGATCGAGCCTTTACTTATAGCGATGTGCCGGAATTTTTGCTAGGGGCTGCCTACATCAGGACTGCCAATGACGATAAAGAGAGTCAAGGCAATGAATTCTTGAGCTTCAAAGTAGATCGAGAGGTGACTGTATATATTGCACGCGACGACCGGTATCAGATGAAGCCTGACTGGATGGCTGGATTTGAGGATACCGGAGAGGGCATCCACACCGACAGGCCCTTCAGCCTATTTAAAAGAAATTTCCCGGCAGGAGAGATTGTTCTGGGCGGCAATGCTCATCCGAGCGAAATTACGAATTACAGTATGTACACCGTCATCATCGTGTCAACTGGCGCTCAATCGCCCACCTTTGTCGACGTCCCTTTTGATCATCCTTACTATAACTGCATCGAATTTCTATACCAAGCCGGATATACCGCCGGCTGCAGCGTCGATCCACTAATGTACTGTCCCGCTACAATCCTGAAAAGAGAAGACGCCTCGGTCTTCGTCATACGCGGCTACAAAGGCGTCGATTTCTTCCCCCCTCAACCCACAACCCAGATATTCGACGATGTGCCCTTGAGCCGCTGGTCCGTCGATTGGATCACCCAGCTTTGGAACGATAAATACACCGCCGGCTGCAGCACCAGCCCCCTGAACTACTGCCCGGCTAGGGATAACTCACTCGCCGAAGGGTTAGTCTTCTTCCTTCGCATGATGAATGGACCCGAATATGTCCCGCCCGATCCTGTAGGCATCTTCGATGATGCTCAACCCGGTGAATGGTTCACCCCCTGGGTGGAAGCTGGCTACAACGCCGGCCTGATCAAGCCTTGCCAGATCACACCTGAGTTTCTCATTTGTCCAAATGAGCCGCTTACAAGGGCGAAGGCAGCATATATTATGTACCAGGCCAAGAACGCGGAGCCTAGTGATCCGGCCATTTTAGGAAAGGAAATTTATATTGGTAACGGAAATAGCCCCGATATCGCGGTTGATAGTGTGGGAAATCTCCACATTGTTTACGATGCCGATCCCGGCGGTATTACTTATGTGCATGTGACCCCGGAAGGGATGAGTTCTCCGTTGGAGATTTACCCAGGAGCTCGGCCGCGAGTTGCCATCGACAACCAGGACAATCCCCATATCGTCTACATAATAAACAACGTCGTGTATTACACAAAAATGCAGGCTGGCAGCTTCATTTCTCCAATCGTAGTATATGAATTCCCAGATAGGACTGAGAAGCTGCGGATCGCAGTGGATAAACGCGATAACCGCGCCTTCATCATGTATGAGCATGTCGGTGAGAAGGAAGGGAATGACCCGGAAACTGCCTGGGTGTTCTACTACCATGTTGTGGACAACTCTGGCGCCGCGCCTTTTGTCGGTCCTCGGATTCACCCTCCCACATCAAGAACGAGCGAGTATGTGGAGCAATCTGGCGGCGTTGTTTACGATAGCCAAGGAACTGCACACTACACCTGGCGTGATTGGGGCGGACAAGGCGGCGAACGCGGCCTTCATTACCAGACATTATCAATAAATGGCCAATACAGTGAAGACCTAACCGTCTATGGAGGCATCAGTGATTTCATCGATATCACCCTCGATGATCGCGACAACGTTCTACTCGCCAGCACCACAGCATGGGCATTAGATGGAATTCTTTATGCAACTTACAAGGGGGGCTCATGGACGACGGATACCCATTTCGCCGAACTTTACCCAACCGATGTAAATGACGACAATTTGTTTGATCCTGATCACAACGTTCCCGCAATTGCATACGACCGGCATCAAGGGTTAGCCTATATTGTCTTCTCAGCCGGCGAAACGGAAATTCACCACTCGTATGAGAACATTAAAAGCTACTTCTGCTATGTAGATGAGAATGGCAATTTCAGCAATGCTTATCTTCTGCACGACCCGGAGCGCGGCAGTGGAGGAAAATATAACGGCGTTCGATTGGCGCCGGCAGCCAAAAAAGGCGTCTTTACCGTGATCCCGCGCTTGAGAGCGGGATATTCAAATAACTGGGAGATTATCCTTCGCAGCATCGGCGGCGCAGAGGTGGGTCCACCTTAAACGGACCCGCCTGTTTCCGGGTCTTCAGGAAACAAAAGGACATTCTAGATATGAATAAGAGAGCATCTTAGTAAGTAAAGCGAAGAAGCTCCGTTTGGAATGAAACTTCCTACAGAAAGAAATATAGCTATAGGTTATTGGAAGATAGAAAAATCTTTGGAAGCAATCTTCGATTTACCCGGCATGGATAATTTGGAAGCACTATGATTCGACAGATTGTGTATAAAGCCATGTCGGTGGGGAGCCGGCCCAATTGGTCTGCGTAATTATGTCGAGAAATGGGAAGTCCATAATTGTTTAGCCACAATCCGGTTCATTGGTGGGGATTAGAATTGCGATTTTTTACTTTATACATAGTCCGTCGATTCCCTATGTTTATTCGATTAGCCAGAATATAAATGGCCTACAAGAAGACATGGATTTCGATAATTATTTTGCTGCTATCTCTGGCATTTTTAGTCTGTATTAGCGCGGCAGATGCAGCAGCCCTGAAAGACCGGATCAATAATAACCTCATCCCTTTAACGCCCCGCGTCATCAGATACAGCCATTCATTATCCACGGTCGCCAGCCATCCGGATGGCCCGTACTTTAAAACAAGCCTTTCAGAATCCCTAGCGACAACCCTGCCCCAAAATGCCGCTCAACCCTGCGATTTCGATCTCAACCAGGATGGCCGGATTGACGAGGCCGATCTCCAGTTTTTAGTTATTGCCATCCTTCTAGGCAACCCGTAAGGTCTTTGCGCCGATTTAGATGGCAATGGATAGGAAGAATATGAATCCCATGAAGAGCTTCTTATATTCAATTTGCGCCTCGGCAATGTGTTTCGTTTTGATATACCAATCTTCGGCCAGCGCACAGGCTTTAGATGAGGGATTAGCAGGGTATTGGACGTTTGACGAGGGCGGCGGATCTACTGCGCTGGATTTTTCAGGTAGCGGGAATGATGGACTTCTAATGAATGACCCGGCCTGGGCCGAGGGAAAGATTAAATATGCTTTGGATTTCGATGGCGATGATGATTATGTGCAAATCAATGGGCTGTCTTCCTATCAGGATTTCACTATTACCGGATGGATCAAACTAAACGACCAAGCCTCAACAGAGCCGAATGACAACAATCTGTTTTTTGAAAAGGATTCCAAAGACGACCGCATTCTAATTCGGCCCAATGGATACTACATCGAATTTAATAGCAGTTATGCACAAGGGAGTACGGCTTCCAACGTTAATGAGTGGGTCCATATTGCTATTACTAGAAGCGGTTCTACGGCAACCCTTTACCGGAACGCAGTTTTTATTAGTGGTTGGGATATCGGTCCAGACCCAGTTGATTTCGCATCCGGGGTAATTGGAGGAAATGGTAAATATTGGTTTAACGGTCTCATCGATGAAGTTCGCATCTATAAATATTCCCTCAGCGCAAGCGACATTTCAGAGATCTATGCCTATGAGTTCCCAGACGATGCTATTCCACCTTCCACACCAGAGAATATCAGCGCTACAGCAACGTCGGCATATAACATCAAACTTAACTGGAATTCTTCCACTGATAACGACCGATTAGCCGGCTATAAAGTCTACCGAAACGGAATGCACATTAATTCGGTATCGACCACTTGGTACAGCGACTCCGGCCTCGATCCTGGAACCACTTATGGCTATAAGGTATCTGCGTTGGATACGGCCGGAAATGAGTCGGAATCCAGCATTACGGTTGAAGCAACGACCAGGGCGATCAACACCAGGGATCACCCAAGGTTATACCTGACAGATGAAAAAATCTCATTCTTGCGAAGTAAGGTA
>DAOVFE010000165.1 GCA_030673085.1 Anaerolineales bacterium
CGAACCCGTCACTATCATCGCCCGATTCGGACCATCTGTGTGTGCCGTTCCAATCCAGCCAGCCGGCGGAAGATGGTTTTTCTTGCATGAAGGGCAATGTGCAGCCTGCAAGCAAAAGGGAGATAATTGTCAGTGTAGCCAATGGACGTAGAATGGATTGAGTTTTCATTAGAATCTGCTCCTTGGTGATGGTCTCAGCAATAATCCTTAATGATTAGACGCCGTGGGACGAAAGATGGTTCCCAAATGACTATCATATTCATCCAAAACTATAAAAGACTGCGCTGAAAAAAGCCCATATTCGAGGAAAGGATTTTACTACTGGCGGTTTCTTTTTTCAGTAGACTAATGAAACCTTTATGCCCATATTGCGTATAAGGTAATAGAGATAGACGGGCCGGTGATATTGCCGAATGAAAAATGATACGGAATTGCAAGAAGCTGAGTGGTTAGATCAAGCTGTAAAAGGAAATGGCCAGGCATTTGCCCAAATTGTGGAAGCCTATCAGGTGCCGGTCTATAACCTCTGCTATCGGATGTTGGGAAATAGCTCTGAGGCCGAAGATGCTGCTCAGGAGACTTTCTTACGGGCATACCGGGGATTGAGACGCTACGACTCCAGCAAACGGTTCCTGAATTGGATTCTGTCCATCGCTTCGCATTATTGCATCGACAGGATTCGACGCAGACGAATCAAGACCGTTCCACTCGAGAAGGATTTGCTGGTGAAAGAACCGACTTTTCAAGGGCCAGAGGCCGTGCTGGCTGTAATGGAACAGCGAAAGTCCGTGCAGGATTTGATTGAAATACTTAAACCTCGTGATAGAGAAGTCGTGATTCTACGTTATTGGTATGAGATGTCGTATGAAGAGATCGCCCAGACTCTTGATCTTACGCTAAATGCAGTGAAGAGCCGTCTGCATCGTTCAAGGAAACAACTGGCGAAGCAATGGCTTCAATGTGAAACACTGGCGGTTGAGAATAGAGGTAAAGCTAATGAAGCAACAGCCTTTTGATGAGTGGGTTTTGGCAGCAGAAGATCTGACGCCCGAACAGGCGAAAGCCTTGCAAGAGCATCTAAGTACATGCAAGAACTGTCAGGCGCTGGTTGAAGCGGATTGCGCAGTGCGCAGTCTCTTTACCGACGCGGCGGTTATTTCTCCTGATCCCGGCTTTGTGCAACGCTGGGAAGAGCGACTGAATCGGAGCCGTCAGAAGGCACATCGCCGGCAAGTGTCCATAGTGCTTGGGGTTTCCGCGGTCGCTGCGGGCATAATTCTCTCTGTGTTTTCAGTAAAGCTGCTTTGGTTGCTGGCTTCGCTCGATGACTTGTTGATCGATATCTTCTGGGAAGGTTTCCGAATGATTGAAGCAGTAGCCCTAATCGGTCACTTTGGAACGACTTTTATTGACGTGCTAAGTGGTGTCGTATCACCGCTATGGGGCGTAGCCCTTATCAGCTTAATTGTGGGGCTATGCGTGCTGTGGTTTATATCACTATATCGAATTGGGCATCAAAATGTGTAAAAGGAGTGGAAAAATGAAAAAAATACTAATTGCGGTTACCTTGGTAATAATGATCGGCTTGGTATTTCCGACTCAGGCGCTGGCTGCAGGTTTGACGGATGGAAAGGTTGTCTTTGGCGACGATTTCGTGTTGGAGAGCGGAGAAACGCTGGATGGTGACCTGATGGTGCTGGGCGGAAATGTGACTCTGGAGGAAGACTCACAAGTTAATGGAAATGTATCTGTCTTAGGCGGAAACATCTATTGCGACGGGAAGGTGCAGGGCGATTTAGCCGTTTTGGGCGGGAATGTTTCATTGCAGTCGCATGCTGTGATCTATGGTGACGTACTTGATTTCGGAGGTGATTTATCGATCGATCCTGAAGCTGTAGTTAAAGGGGAACAGGTTTCGGGTAGGGCGATTGGCATCCCATGGGATTTCCATTTTAATCTAGATAGACCCTTTGTGAAGCCGTTCCGAAGTTTTACGTATTTTGCATCCCCATTTATCAAATTGCTTTGGCTTGGTTTTCGGACCTTTATGATGGCGGCATTGGCGGTGTTAGTTGTGATGCTCTGGCCAAAGCCGGCTCGAAGGGTTGCTGAAGCGGTTGTAGAACAACCCTGGATCGCCGGAGGCGTAGGATTATTGACTTTGATAGTTGCTCCGCCTTTGTGCATCTTTTTTGCAATCACGATTATTCTGCTGCCAGTGAGCATAATTGAGGTGCTGGCATTGGCCGCCGCGGTTGTATTCGGCTGGATCGCGATTGGCCTGGAGATTGGAGACCGATTGGCAGAAATGTTCAAATGGGATCTTCACCCTGCCGCCGCCGCCGGATTCGGAGCGCTGGTTCTGGGCTTGGTAGCTGGCGGAATAGGCTTTATAGATTGTATTGGCTGGATAGTGCCATTCCTGGTGATTATCTTGGGTATTGGTGGCGTGATTCTGACGCTTTTTGGCAGCCGGCCATATACTTTTGCAGCCGCTAAAGCTGCGGTGGAGCCAGAACAATTGCCTGTTCAAGCTGAAGAAAAAAAGCCGAAGGAGATAGCCAGAAAGAGCTCAAATAAGGCAAAATCGACAAGCAAGAAAGGCTCGTCAACAAAGAAAAAGTAAGATAATAAAGGGGGTTGATAAGCAAAATTTTCTGAAAAGAGTGCAGTCGATATATGGGGTGGGAGTAAAGCTCCCACCCCATATTTAATCGCCCATTGGCAAATAATTTTTCTTTTTCGACATTCTCATCTTAAATTAATTCATAAATAGGGGTTTCCGGCTAGCATTGAGTATTGCGGTTGGTATAATTGGGCAGTTCATAGATTCATCTCGAAGCTGATGATGTAGGTTGTCCATGTCCTTTGTTCATTTGCACGTTCACTCACATTACTCGTTGCTGGACGGGCTGAGCCGTATTCCGGCGCTGGTCAAGCGAACAAAGGAACTGGGCATGCCGGCGATTGCACTTACCGACCACGGAGTAATGTTTGGCGCAATTGAATTCTACCGTGAGGCTAAGGCGGCTGGCATAAAGCCGATTATCGGGCTGGAAGCCTATATGGCCCGGCGCGGGATGCAGGATCGAGATCCGAAGATCGATAGTCGATCATTTCACCTGCTATTGCTGGCCGAAAATGACACCGGTTATCACAATCTGCTCAAGATCGCCAGCGTTTCCCAACTAGAAGGTTTTTATTACAAACCCAGGATTGATAAAGATTACTTGGCGGCGCATCATGATGGATTAATAGTAGCCACTGGATGTCTTTCGGGGGAAGTGCCGCGCGCGCTCGCTGCCGATAATCAAGCAGAGGCAGTCCGCATCCTCGATTGGTACTATGAAGTCTTTGGTCCCAGCAATGTATTTCTTGAATTGCAAGACCATAAAGTTCCTGAATTGGCAAAGATTAATAAGGGGCTGATCGAGCTTGCTAAGCGCTATGATGGCCGTTTGATCGCGACCAATGATGTTCACTATATCAATCCTGCGGATGCTGAGCTGCAGGATATTCTGCTCTGTATTCAAACGGGTTCGGTTTTAAGCGATCCCAAGCGAATGCGAATGACGGACGATACTTACTACCTCCGATCACCACAAGAAATGAAGGATCTTTTCGGTTCAGTACCTGGGGCGATCGAGAATACGCTTGAGATTGCTGAGCGGTGCAACGTCGACCTTGATTTCCATGGATACCAATTACCAGAGTTCGATGTCCCCAAAGGTGACACTCCGCAAACATACTTACGCAAATTATGTCTGGCTGGATTGCAAAAGCGTTATGGCGAGCAGGCGGATGATCCGCAGATCCTAGAGCGTCTTGAATATGAGCTGAAAATCATCCACCAAATGGACTTTGATGCTTACTTTTTAATTGTATGGGATTTATGCCGTCATGCACGCGAGCTGAGCATTTGGTATAACGCCCGTGGTTCGGCAGCAGGCTCGATTGTTGGCTATTGTCTTGAGATAACCATGGTCGACCCGATTAAGCATCAGCTCATTTTTGAGCGCTTTTTAAATCCGGGACGGGTTTCAATGCCCGACATTGATCTAGATTTTCAGGATGATAAGAGGGCTTTACTTTTGCAGTATTGTGCGGAGAAATATGGGCATGATAAGGTGGCGCAGATAATAACTTTCGGCACACTGGGTGCGCGTGCCGCTATACGTGACGTTGGTCGGGTTATGGATATTCCGCTTCCAGAAGTCGATCGTGTGGCAAAACTCATTCCAAATATTCCTGGCAAGCCGGTCAGCATTTCCAAGGCACTGGAATCCATTACGGAGCTAAAGGACGTCCACGAAAACGTTCCCTATATCCGGCGAATGGTCGACACCGCTGCTCAGCTAGAAGGGGTAGCGCGCAATGCCGGAACGCATGCCTGTGGAGTTTTGGTTACCCCCAAGGGCTTAACTGAGTACGTTCCCTTGCATCGCCCGACAGGCGGGGGCGGGGATGATAACCCCATTCATGCTGTTTCCCAATATGAGATGCAAATTGTGGACTACCTCGGCCTGCTGAAGGTCGATTTTCTTGGCCTTTCGACCCTGACCGTTATGGCTAAGGCATGCAAGCTGATTAGCAAGAGGCACAGCGTTGATTTTGATATTCACTCTATTCCATTAGACGATCAAGAGACTTATGAATTGTTAGGCCGCGGTGAGACGTTGGGGGTTTTCCAGGTGGAAGGCGCTGGCATGCGACGCAACCTGATGGAAATGAAACCTCATGATCTGGTACACGTGATCGCTATGGTAGCGCTTTTCCGGCCGGGGCCGATGGAATTCATACCATCCTATATTCGACGGATGCATGACCAGGAAGAAGTCAGCTACATCCATCCAGCTCTAAAGCCGATTTTAGAGGAGACTTACGGGATTACGGTCTATCAGGAACAGATCATGTATACGGCTATGAACCTGGCTGGCTATACCGCGTCAGAGGCCGACTTCCTGCGCAAAGCTGTGTCTAAGAAAAAGGAGAAAGCACTCCATCAACAGCGTTCAAAGTTTGTCGAAGGGGCAGTGGAGAAAGGTATTTCTGAAAAGAACGCCAACGAGGTTTTTGACAATTGGGAGGCTTTTGCTCGCTACGGTTTTCCAAAAGGCCACGCCGCTGACTATGGTGTCATCTG
>DAOVFE010000477.1 GCA_030673085.1 Anaerolineales bacterium
CCAAGGCCGGCTCTTGCCGTTCGTTTGGCGAAACCATATGCGTCATAGGCGATCCAAAGGTATAAGAGGATGACGGCAATAGCGATGGTCAGTAGTAAAGGCTGCAGGCTGAATGCTTTTTTGGCAGTAGCAATGAGTTCAGTTTCGCGTCGGGCCGTAATATTGATTCGCATGATCAGCAAGCCGATGATTGAAGCCATGCTCAGAAATAAAAGGACTCCCCGCTGGAAGGCTCTCGCAAGGACATGCCCCAGTCCGGGGATTATCAGCGATAGCACGCCGGCAATAGGTGGAGAGACAAAGCTGGGCTTGAGTTCTTTATTAGCTGCATGGAAGTTTTTGCTCATTGCATGTCTCCATTGGTGGCTTGCAGATTCCCTTCAAGGCCGCCCACTCGTTCGGCTTCCTCGCCATAGATTTCTTTAAATTGGGCATCGGTCATGGCACGAATTTGCTCTCGTGTGCCACTATAAACAATCTTGCCATCACGGAGTCCAATAACGCTGCTGGAATAGCGTTGTACAAGGTCGAGGTAGTGTAAGCTGCAAATGATGGTGATTTTGTCCTCTTGATTAAGCCGTTCAAGGCGCTCCAGAATGGAGTGGGCCAATACCGGATCAAGGCTGGCAACAGGTTCGTCTGCTAAGATCATGCGAGGTTCCTGCATGAGGGCGCGAGCGACGCCTACCCGCTGCTGTTGTCCTCCGCTTAATTCATCTGCGCGCTTGTAGGTTTGATCCTCGATGCCTAGCCTTCTCAGCGATTCGATAGCTAGCTCATTATCTTCATGTGAGAAGTTGCCGAATAAGCTGCGCCAAGTCGGAGTATAGCCAAGGCGCCCGGCGAGTACGTTAACGATTACTGATGAGCGATTAACCAAGTTGAAATGTTGAAATACCATCCCGATCTTGCGCCTGGCATTTCGTAATTTTTCGCCCTTTAGTTGGGCCAGATCGACGCCGTCCCACAGGATTTCGCCCTCTGTGGGGTCGATCAGACGATTGATGCAGCGCAACAGGGTCGATTTTCCTGAACCGCTCAAGCCGATGATGATCAGGAATTCTCCATCTGGAACATTAAAACTGATGTC
Source organism: Anaerolineales bacterium (assembly GCA_030673085.1). Classification (GTDB taxonomy): domain Bacteria; phylum Chloroflexota; class Anaerolineae; order Anaerolineales; family E44-bin32; genus JAFGNH01. Next base: position 1,091 of record DAOVFE010000477.1, read on the forward strand.
GTTTAGCGCAACGGTTCCATCATTATATATTTTGGTAAGGTGCCGCACTTCGAGCATGAGAGAAATCTCCTAAAAGAAGGTGGGGGACAAACATGTTGTCTCCCCACCTAGTAAACTTATTCTCGATGCCTTGATTAGCTCGGGGACACTACG
>DAOVFE010000370.1 GCA_030673085.1 Anaerolineales bacterium
AATCACGAAAAAGCATCAATTGCTTCCAGAGCTTGATTGACATCTGAGAAGATAACCGCGCCCACCGAGCGGAGGGCTTCTTTTTTATATTCGTTGGTGGCTATTCCTATTGGTCGAAAATGAATGGCGATTGAGGATTGCTTAAGCAACTTATCGGCTCTGGACATGCTCAAGATGCCTTTGAAGGAATCCTCCAGGACTATTACTTCTGATCCATGTAGCTTAAGCCAATAAGGGCTTACTTTTCCGTCAAGGGCAAAGGATGCGGCCGATTCAAGGGCTTTGATTCGCGGCAGGCCAATTGCACGCTGGATGGCGGCAAGAGCGTGGACGGGGGAGGGCTTCAGGAAGTAATCTTGTTCCCGGCCGCGTTTCTGGCTGAGCCAGACAAGCCCTCCCATACCTAGAATCGGGAGCTCATCTAGACCAGCAACCCGAGCACCAAGCTCGGCTTCCGGTGTCTCGAATACGCCAGGCGGGGGGTGAGAGGGACGATTCGTGAAGATTGCGGCATGATTGCCGGCGATTTCCAGCCAATCGAGCAATCGAGAGCGATTTCTTGTGGATAGCAGTGGGCGGTCGAATTTCAGCAGATAGCTTTCAGATTGCAGAGCGGGAAGAAGGCCATATGTTTGGGCAAAAATCTCGCTTCCCAAATTGAGTTCCTGGATCATCCGGTGGGCTATAGATCGATTGATATCTCGAGATTGACGTAGGATGTCGACGATCTTTTTTTGTTGGGTTGTTGAGAACTTCCTGGTCCATTCGATTATGGCCCTTTCGGCGAGCTGGATAGAATGACAGTCGCTATCAGGATTGTGATTAATAGTGTCGATAAAGGCTCCAAAATCAGGGGCGCTGAGTGAATGAAATGGCGGCTTGGGAAGCGGCAGTTGGGTTGGGATCTCAAACTCTGGGGTGCGCGACCAAACTCGGGCAAGCAGCAGAGCCACGCATATTGCGGCCGAATCCCATTCAGCGGTTATTCCGGCGGCTTCAAATCGGTGAATCACATCATCGCAAATGCTTGCCTGGTGAAAGCCAAGGGCCCGGCTAATCCCAGCTACAGTTTCTTTGAGCGCCCGATGATACCCGCCAGATTCGAGCAGAACGTCATCTAAATCAAAGAGAAAAATTTTCAAGGATTGCACTTGTTCCTTTGAATCTTTACCCCGATCTCGAGGGTATTATAAAAAATATATTTGCCCGCAAAAGAGTGGGGAATATTCTATCACGCCAATAAATGATTTCTCTTTTTCAACACTCTCCCTGCTAATTATTGCAATTCTCTATTCTACTTATATTCAAGAATGAATGAAAAACTTGGCCGCAGCGTGGAAAATGATCACATGGACCAATAGTCCAATGATGGATCTCAGTAGGTTTCAACTGTCAAGTCCGTGAGTTCAAGCCACTGTGGCTCATGGGTTGGGATTACGCCAAAACCGAAACCTTTCTCCGGCGAAGCAAATGCATATTGATTATCGATCCAGGCGACGAAGCCAAGCGGACCGGGATGTGGATCAGGAGCGACCAGCAATAGATTGTCATCAACCTTGAATATTACTTCATAAGGGTTCCAATCAATTGAATAATTGTGCCATTCATTTAGAGGGACAGTGATTTGAGCTTCTGTGGCCTTTGCCATGCTGCGCGCGATTTGTAGGATAGGAGCACGCAAGCCGGGAAGCTTGGATAGAATGATTGCACCGGCGGCTAAAGGGGCTAAGAGCAATGAGGGTATGTGTGGCGTCTGCATGCTGGAGGCTTTCCATCCGGAACCGGGTACACCATTAGAAAAGGAGAGGTCGTTTGGCTGTGAACCGTAAAAAAACCACAGAGTCGAAGGTGCAGCAGGCAGTCTTCTCGCAGCGCCGCCCTGACCCAGTGAGAAAGTGAAAGGATCATTCCAGAATCCGAAACCCAATGTGCCATACGGAGCAGGATGCGATGCTCGAGCCCGCAAATGGAAGCGCACAGGCGGAGTCCAATGGAAGCTAATGCGAGGTAATTTCGTATAATCGTCAAGCTGAGCATTGACGTAGCCATGCGGGGCTATAGGCATCCTAAGCCGCAGGTCCCCCCGCTTGGATGTGGATATTGTCCCTCCACCGATCAGTAAGGGATTGAGGTTTGAAAAGCTTGATTGCATGTAATGGATTATAGGGGATTTTTAAAAATATAGTTTATCCATAAAGTGATGTAATCGATAAATGGATTCTTTTTTTTCAACACTCTCATTTATGAGGGTGTTGAAAAACATATTTGCTCATAAAAGCGTGTCCATTTCGGCAAGTGAAGAACTCCGCAGCAAGCTGCGGGGTTCTTCTAAGGAAAAAGCCATAAATGAGGGCGGTAGCTCCCAAACCCGCACTTT
>DAOVFE010000410.1 GCA_030673085.1 Anaerolineales bacterium
AAAGCCAGACTACCACGCAGCACGCGTCACTCGCTATTGCTAATCATCATTTGCTTAAGGGCGAGTTTCGATTGAATGCAGAATCTCTCGGCGCAACCTCCCGCAGGTTACGGTTGACAATGCTTGAGGGCTTGAATATCCGGTCGCGAGGTGCCTCTGCGCTATCAGTGCATCCAAACCGGCGGGATGGTGGACTTACTATCGCTCATTATCTCGGCTTATATTCCTTCATATTGGTGAACGGCAGCGAGCGAAAGTGAAGCCAGGAAATGGCAAGTGATTTCTCTTTTTCAATACCCTCTAGACGCGCGTTGACTTTCCTCTTGGCAGCGTGATATGATATAAGAAACTTGGGCATAGTTATCATAATTATTTCGCTGGCCCAGGTCTGGTTTCATCGGTCTTATTATCCTTTATTCAAAATTTATTTTCCCGGCCAAGGTATCGAATAGCAGGCTTGGCTATGTGTGTATAAATGCTGGGATGAAGGATGAATTGCTCTCCGTGGGGTGGGCGCTGAAACCAGGCGCTCACCCCGTTATTATTTATAGAAAGGCAAAAAGCATGAGCGTAGAATTCATCTTTCGTATAATTGGAATGATTCTAATGGGTATAGGGGGAGGTTATTTAGGGGTTTATTTGAGCGGAATATTTGAACTATCTCCTGTTCTATGGGCGACAATATTTTCACTGATAGGTGCATTAACGGGACTGATTATTACTCCCTTTATTACTACCCGCCCCTTTCGTCATATATTCTCACTGTCAAAACAATTATCTATGCAAACGATGCTATCGGGTCTTATTGGTTTAGTTGTAGGACTTGTAGTGGCAGCATTAATTTCATTCCCTGTATCGTTGCTGCCAGTACCCTTTGGACAGATCCTGCCATTTGTAGGAGCGGTGATTCTAAGTTATTTTAGCGTATCGATTTTTGTCACGCGCCAAGCCGACATTCAGAAAATTTTTCGAGGTCGTCTTGGAACGGGTTCAGCCGATGGCGATTTTGGAGCGGATGGCTTAAGCGGCGAGCGGAATGTATTGCTAGACACCAGCGTAATTATCGATGGGCGGATAGCCGATATTGCCCACACCGGCTTTATCGCTGGAAATATGCTGGTCCCTTCTTTTGTGCTGAATGAATTGCAACATATTGCCGACTCCTCCGGCAGCCTTAGAAGGCAGCGCGGCCGGCGAGGTCTTGACATCTTGAATCGGCTCCGAAAAGACCCAGCGATAATGCTTAAAATCACCGATCTCGATGTTGAGGGTATCCGAGAAGTGGATGATAAGCTGGTTGTCCTAGCAAAACAACTGCGCTGTCCAATCTTGACCAATGATTACAATCTAAATCGGGTGGCAGAATTGCAAGGCGTGCGAGTCCTAAATATCAATGAATTAGCCAATGCGGTGAAAGCGGTTTACCTTCCTGGCGAGGAAATGGAAGTGCAGGTTATTCAGGAAGGGAAGGAAGTTGGTCAGGGCGTGGGGTATCTGGATGATGGAACGATGGTCGTGGTGGAAGGCGGCCGGGACCATATCGATCGGACGATTCCGGTGGTGGTGACCAAGGTGCTGCAAACGGCAGCCGGACGAATGATATTTGCCCGGCCAGACATGGATTAATGGAGACGGCTGCGGAAAAAATTAAGGCAGCAATTGCTAAGGAGAAGACTGGAATGGGCTTGATGATTTATAACACAATGTCGCGCCAGAAAGAGCCTTTTGAGACCCTTGAGCAGGGTAAAGTAAGAATGTACGTGTGCGGGCCGACGGTCTACGATAAGGCCCATGTTGGCCATGCCATGTCCTCGGTTGTTTTTGATATCATCCGGCGTTACTTGGAATATAAAAGATATCGAGTCACACATGTGATGAATTACACCGATATCGAAGACAGGGTTATTGATCGAGCCAACAAACTTGGCGTAGATCCTATTGGATTAGCGGAAACGTACATCGCCGAATACGATCAGCATCTTACGGATCTAAATGTACTTCCGGCGACATATACCCCACATGCATCAAAGGAAATTCCAAGAATCATTGAAATGA
>DAOVFE010000467.1 GCA_030673085.1 Anaerolineales bacterium
TTGCCCCTTCGGGTGCGGGTTTTGTTTAAATATTCGCTCAGGACTATCGCCCTGCAGTGCCTACGGCCCTGGCCATTCATCCCCTAAGCAAGCTTAGGGACCTCAGCAAGCTGAGGGGTATTCTGGCTAATCGAATAAATCCGCATAGCCCTCGAGATTATCACCGATTTGGCTTTATCAGCCATTATCATAAGGGTTTTAATAAAAGAGAGATAACTATCTTGCGTTCCAAGCTGGTTGGAAATAAACAGATTCGGCTGCATAAGGCCAGCCGGCCGCTTTTTTCGATCTGGGTCATTTGTAGCCGTAATGAAAAAGCCCAAACACGAGATAAGAAAAGGCATATGCGGAACATCGAAGGCTGCAAAAAATAGGCTAAGGCGCCTTCACTACCTTCTTTAGCACAGCCTCCAATTCATCAATCGACACTGGTTTGAAAATAAAGGCATTCGCACCGAGCCCCATAGCTTCATCGACTTGAATATCATCCGTCTCCGAGGAAAGCATCACTATCGGTATCTCCTTAAACTCGTTGCGCTGCCGCATGAAGTCCAATAAGTCAATCCCGCTGACCTCCGGCATTAAAATATCCAGAATCATGACATCGGGATGACTTCCGCCGAGGAGGCTCTTGGCCGTAGTGCGCGCGTCCCGGTAGAGCTCCACCTTGTAATCCATCAACTCAAGCATTAATGAGATCGCTCGCCGCATTTCGGCATCGTCATCAACAACCCAGGCCGTTTTCATCCTAGACTCCGTCGCTGGATTATAATTCGACCCTCAATCTTTCCGCAAGCGGACGACTGATGCCTTTTACGGCTGCCAGTTCATCAACCGTGGCATTCCGGATTCCATCAAGATCTCCGAACGCCTGGAGAAGCGATTTACGCCGTTTTGGCCCAATGCCAGGAACTGCATCCAAACTCGAGGCTAGGCCTTTCCGACGCCTACGTGATCGATGCTGTTTAATCGCAAATCGGTGAGCTTCGTCGCGAATGCGCTGAATAAGATATAACGCTTCCGAACGGCGCGGCAAGATAACGGGGCGGCCCTTATCAGGGATAAATATCTCTTCGCGCTGTTTTGCCAGACCTGCCACCGACACCTTTCCAGAAAGATCATAATCTTCAAGTACTTTTACTGCGCGCCCAAGCTGTCCCTTTCCCCCATCAACAATCACTAGATCTGGCAATAGACTGAAGGCTTTATCCTTTTTCTTTCCTGGCATATAGCCAGTCTCACTGGCGCTCTTCCAGCGCCGGAAGCGACGATTGAGAACTTCTTCCATGCTGGCGAAATCATCCTGCCCCTGTACGCTTTTAATGTTGAAATGACGGTAGAGTGTGTTAACGGGCCCGCCGCGGTCAAAGACCACCATAGA
>DAOVFE010000418.1 GCA_030673085.1 Anaerolineales bacterium
GCAAACCGCCTCGCTAACTCTCTACCGCAGGCATCCATTAAAGCAGGGTCTACCTGGTGATTAATAAAGCCATCAACTTTAAGAATGCCATTTCCAAGATTTTTTCCATCCTTCCAGATACGCTGTTTTAGAATTTCCAAAATGCATCTGCCTCCATTATGTGAGTCTACTGAAAAAAGCAGCCGATAGCAGAAAAAAACTTATCTCGCATTTGGGCTTTTTTCAGCGCAGCTATCATATACAATTGCCGTATTCTATTACATGATACCTGGTCAAACAAATCGAATGGCAAAATTTTGCGAAAACGGGGGAGCATTTGCTCGAGAGGAGCGTATAAATCACGTAAGATAAGAGACTATTTCAAATTCCACTGATGAAAAATCAATAAGCCGGACTGCGATTCACACTGGCAAGTTGGCTTGCCATCAATAGAATATTAGACGAGCGGCTCGCCCTTCTGCCGCCCTACAGGCTAATGTAAAAATCGCTGCTGCTTAACTTTGATAAGGCCAACGCGTGGATGGAATTATCCTTCAAGTCGGCAGCATTTTCCATGACAATTTAATAATCGCCGCAGTTGATTATCGCACTACGCCTGACGAAGTATAATGAGCGCTGCATCAGATATAGGCGCTGGGCTATCTATCTTGGCAAATGCGGTTTTCATCTCAGTTTAATTTATAAGATCATAATCCACATAATCGATCCCACCCGGGTCTTTCTCTTGCAGCCGGCCAGACAAGGAGAAAATCATTATGACAGAACAACATAGAGCAGAGAACAAGCGAGGCTTCTTGGGCCTAATTGCAAATATATTTTGGGACTACGGACATGCACGCCTGCGTCTTTTCTGGCGATTGGCTTGCTTTATTGCCATTTATTCCTTATTTACTTTTACCGTAAGCTTGGGCTTGGGAGCGATGCCCTCTCTCTTCAAATCGGTAGAAGGCAGCATTTCAGCGATTCTATCTAGCTCATTTATGATCAGCTTCAGCTCATTGGCTACATTGCTGCTAACTGCCCTGGCAATGTGGATTGCAGCGCGTGCACTGGATCGACGTCCATTTGCCGATTTCGGATTTCATATTGGCCAAAAGTGGTTGGCGGCCTTTGGTTTCGGATTGGTCCTGGGTGCGATCCTTATGCTGCTTATCTTCGTTGTAGAGTTAGCTTTGGGATGGGTGACAATCACCGATACTTTGACGACAGCAGAGCCAGGAGCGCTCTTTCTGCCGCAGCTCTTACTTTGCTTGGGATTGTTTGTCTGCGTCGGTTTCTATGAGGAAATGATCAGTCGTGGATATATGATCAAGAATCTATCAGAGGGACTGAACCTATCAATCATCGGATCCCGAGCGGCTATTGTTATTGCCTGGGTAGGCTCTTCAATCTTGTTTGGCCTGGCGCACTCCGCCAATCCCAATTTTACAGTAACCAGCATGATCAATCTAATCATTGCCGGCATCTTTTTAGGCCTTGGGTATGTTCTTACTGGCGAATTGGCCATTCCAATTGGTCTGCATATCAGTTGGAACTTCTTTCAAGGGAACATCTTCGGATTCCCTGTGAGCGGCATTTCATTTGGAACAAGTGTCCTCGAAATCCAACAGAGCGGGCCGGTGGTATGGACGGGCGGCGCGTTTGGCCCAGAGGCAGGTCTGATGGGATTAATGGCAATGTTAATCGGAAGCCTATTAATCATGCTTTGGGTACATGATATCTCTGGCCATGTAAGACTATGTCCTTCACTGAGTGAACCGCCGGTCTAAACATGCAAAGAGTAACTACCGTATTTGATCAGTTAAATCCACTATAGAATGAAACCTATTCCATAGTAAATGACAAAACCCTCAAAATTCCTATCACCGCAGCAAGCTACAGGGCATTGCGGAATTTTGCCCCTTCAGGTGCGGGTTTTGTTTAAATATTCGCTCAGGACTATCGCCCTGCA
>DAOVFE010000254.1 GCA_030673085.1 Anaerolineales bacterium
GCGGGAACATTGATGGTGGGTTTGCCATTAATGGTTCGACAACGGTTTGGACGGTCAGTGGCGTTAATCTGGAGTCTAGGCATGGCGATATCGCCAATCCTGGTGGTGAACTCCCGCACCGCAGGTGGGTCGATGCTGGCAGCATTCGCTATGCTTGGCGCGCTAATCCTGGTTTTGCGTTCTGGTGCTATAGCCGGCATAGGGTATTGCGCGAATTCGAAAATTCATCCCGCGGATACAACCGAGCCTGAAATCTGGGAGAATAATGATCTGAAATGGGCCGGGGTGCTCATAGGGATTGCGCTTGTCTCTGGGCGTTCGGCTTTTCTCGGATTCCTGGGAATCGGCCTTGGATTGATTGCGTCGTCAGTGCTAGTCAGGAAAGATGAGGAAGAGCGAATCAAGATACGCAGCCCTCAGGCCCTGATCAGGCTTTGGTGGTTACCTTTTATCGTGGCGGCCCTCCTTACTACTGGTTTTGGGCTAGGGCTTGAAGGGATTGCTGATTGGTTTGACTCAATTGCCGGATGGATTAAGGGCTGGAGCTTATTTTGTGGATTCAACGGAATAACATCATTAGCCGCCATGCCGATTTACGAGCCGTTTCTGTTTGCATTTGGCATAGGCGGATTGGTTATGGCTTTCCGGCGAAGCGATCCTCTATATCGGTTCTTCGCATTTTGGCTGGCAAGCGCACTGCTAGTTCAACTTCTCTATACCGGACGAAGTCCGTCCGATCTTGTCTGGGCAGTAATCCCTCTCTCACTGCTGGCGGCAATGGCGGCTGCAAGAGCAGTTGAGTGGATGTTTGAGCCACGGCCCTGGCCCGAAATGCTCGGCCTGATGATTGTGCTGCTGGTTTTTGTGGTTTTCGCCTATCTGCAAATTGCCAGCTATGCTTCTGGTGTTGGAGGCGCGCCGGATTTCAATTCACCTAATTCACGGCTGCATATCGCCCTGGCGGCACTGGGATTGGCTGTGATTGTGATAGCTCTCTTTGGCATGGGCTGGGGATGGAAAGTTGCAGGTGAAACCTCGACTTTGACCGGAGGTTTAATACTGCTGGCCCTGACAATTTCGACGCTATGGCATTTGAATTTCGATCGGACGGCTTTAACCGCTGGCGAATTGCTGCGTCCTATCATATCAACCGAAGGCATGACTCGCATGGTGCAATCAATTGAAATGATTTCCCAGGCCCAGACTGGCACTGTTAACGACCTGGTTATTCAAATGAACGATAGACCCCCGCCGTCGCTTGCCTGGGCGATAAGGAATTTTAAGCCATTTCAGGCCAAGGAGGCTATTGATGCGGGTGAAGCGCCGCTTGTCTTGGCTCGGAAAGGGGACATTCCTCCGCGATTATCGGCTGAATATATTGGTCAGAGTATATGCATTCGCCAGCGATGGGGATGGAGCGGCGCTCTGCCGCCTGATCTTGCTCGCTGGTGGGTGAAGCGGTGGTTGCCGACGGTTCCAGACAATTGGCTGTTGCTTGTCCAAACCGATCTTGCTTTTGAAGGCGAATCCGAGGAAAACGGGACTTTAGTAGAGCCTTAGGGTGATAGGATTTTAATGCAACATATAAGGGCGATCGCAATCGATGGGCCGGCAGCCTCTGGCAAATCGACCATCGCTAAGCGGGTTGCAAAGAAGCTCGGATATCTATATCTTGATACCGGCATCATGTATCGGGCGGTAACGCTGGCCGCGATTGTTTATGCTGTTAATGTGGATGATGAGAAGGCAGTTAATCGGCTAGCAGAGTCGATATCGATTGATATTAAGCCGCCTTCCGTGGACGACAATCGCCAATACGATGTAATTCTCGATGGCAAGGATGTTACCTGGGATATACGTTCTCCAGACGTGAATGCAAATGTGTCCCTTGTTTCTAGCTATGCCGGTGTCCGTAAGGCAATGACAGCTCGTCAGCGGGAGATCGGCTTGCATAATCCTGTTGTTATGGTGGGAAGGGACATCGGCACCGTTGTTCTGCCGGAAGCAGATGTGAAGATATATCTTGATGCATCAGTAGAAGAACGGGCGTGGCGCCGGCATCGAGAATTTGATGAACGGGGCGAAGGCTTGCATTACGATCGAATCCTTCGGACGATGCAAGAACGCGATCATTTCGATTCTACGCGAGAATTGGCGCCCTTATATGCTGCCCCGGACGCGATTATCATTGACACTACTAATTTAACAATTGATGAAGTAACTGCACAAGTTATGGAATTGGTAAGCCAAATATAATTTCGAAGAATCGATTTGGCTTTACTGGATAACGACAGAGTTGAAAGAGACGGATTATTGGCTTGTCTATTAAAATCCTTTACGGCAGAATATTTTTCAACATTTTTATAGCTATAGTTGCCTATAAGCGAGCAGGGGGTTGAGTGTTCAAATCTTAATATCACGATGTTTTACTTATTATTTAGCTGCAAATTAATATAAGGCGGTATACTGGAAGTGAAGGTATTAATTTGAAAGTATACCCATTCTGTAACGTGGATATGGGTTTCTTATATGATGCTTTCCTGGCATGATACATGGACGCAATTGCCAATTCCGCAAGCAAATGAATAGGTAGAATAAAAATTTTATTGTGGGCATTGTAAGTTTTGAGAATTCGCAGACGGAGAAGATTAGAGGCCAGCGCATGTGTCTTAACAGATACAGAGACATCTTTCGCTAGCTCTTGGCTAATATCTTTTTTACCTGCCTTGTTAAGATTGATCGAGACGAGTTGATGTATGCCTTGGCAGATATGCTTCCTGAGTCACTGCGCGGTGATTACGTTGATCTTAGCCTGGCGACAACTAATACAATAGAACTCTAATAATATTTGTTGCCAATGACTCGGGATAAGTGTGATTTGGCTTTATTTCTCAAGGAGACAGGCAAGCATAGCTGGCTCATATAAAGGAATCGAAAGGCAAGTCGGCAGTGGTAGGCCAGTGCCGCTGCCAGGGTGCGGAGGTTTCTAGGGATGACGGACGTCGGTTTTGCATTATACGGTGGCTGGGGCGTATTGGTTGTTATTGGTTTGATTGTTTTAAATGCTCTTGTGGCTGCTCGTTATTGGAGGCGATATCAAACGGAGCGCCGCGTTCGAGATAGCACAGAAAGCAAAACGCTTAAAAGCCAAGAGCAGGTTGCTCAACAATCGGCTGATTTCTTTGATTCTTGGCAGCGGCGTATTCAGTTCATACTAACCATGGGCAGCGGTTTGCTTCTGGTCTCGCTGCCGCTATTCCCGATACCAACAAGTTCTAGATTCCTCCTTTGGCTGGCTTTAACCGCAGCCACCTTATCTAGTGCATTTAACCTAATTATTGCCTGGTACGGTGGAGAAGGCAGACAAATGCCTACGCTCTGGGAGAGGCTTCGTATTAAGACCGGAAAAACACCTTCAGCGCACGATCTTTTAATCACAGATGAGATAACAGGAGTAATGGCGTTGCCATATTGGCTACAACAACTTCAGGCTCTACTGGATAAACCTATTGGCGCGCC
>DAOVFE010000114.1 GCA_030673085.1 Anaerolineales bacterium
CTTAGAAACCCCAACTGCTCCCCCGGCCCAGGAAGCGCCAGAAGCCGCCGCACCCGTCTTAGAAACGCCAACTGCTCCCCCGGCCCAGGAAGAAGCGCCAGAAGCCACTTCACCAGTTCAAGAAACACCAACTGCTCCCCCGGCCCAAGAAGCTCCAGACCAAGTAGTAGCGGAAAAACCTTCAGCCGTTGTCGGTCCTGAAATAAAAAGTTCAATTTCAGTCGATAGAATTCTGCCCGAGCAACCTGAAGCAGGAATGGCATATCTTGATAAGTTGGCCAGTGTTCAGAAAGAACCCGAAAAATCCGCTCCTGCTGTTGAAGAACAGGTTGAAAAATTCCAAGCTGAAACAATGGTGGAGCCTGATATTTCTTTGCCGGAATCGGCGGAAGAAAGTGAAGCACCCACTAAAGAACCAGCGATTGCTCCTCAAGAGCATATATCCCCCGAACCGCCCGCGGCCGAGCAACCTGCAGCGACTCCGCCTAAGGAAGAACAAAAAACAGCAACAATTGCTCCAGAAGCAATTAAAGTTGAACCTATTCCAGCCACACCAGAACCCGAAATAGCTGAGACAGCCAGTGCTCAAGCCGTCCCACCTGAGGAAGAACCCGGCGCCGAGTCGATCCCGCAGCCGGAGCAAGAGATGGCATCAATTGATCAGGTGGAAACCCTTGCCAAACAATCTCCACCTGAATCAGAACAGATGCATCCTATTGAAGCGATAGAACCGTCAACGCCTGAAATCGATGATACAGGAGTACCAGAGTGGCTGCGCCAAGCAGCGAAGCTGGAGGAAGAAACGCCAGCCGAAGAAACACACCCGCCGGTTTCGGAACCAGCTACAGCAACAACGGCTGAATCCGAACACCTTCTCGATGAGCCGGAAATCGAGTCTAAGCCACTTAAGGAACTAGTGCCCGAACAAGCTCCAGCTATCACTGAACAAAGCGATTCACTATCTCAGGCACGCCAGTTTCTAATTTCCGGCAATATCGAGGAAGCTATACATCAATACAATGAACTGATTAAGAAGCACCATGATTATGACCAGGTCATCGGCGATCTGAAAAACGCGCTGAAACGGGATCCTGATTCCCCGCTCTTGTGGCAGGCTTTGGGCGATGTGTATATGCAGAATGACCAATTAACAGATGCAGTTGAAGCTTATCAGCGTGGGTTGGAGGCAACTTAAAGAAACCATTTCCCCGAAGCAGAATAACTGAACTCGGGTAATCCCCGAGTTCAGATTTTTTGGAGGATATATTGGAGAGGACATTTGTACTGGCGAAACCCGATGCCGTTCAGCGAGGATTAATTGGTGAAATTATCAACCGGCTTGAACACCGAGGACTACGCTTAGTCGCTGCCAAATTTGTGAAGGTCGACCGTGGTTTGGCTGAACAGCATTATGCAATACATAAATCAAAACCTTTCTATGAAGGATTGATTAACTACATCACCTCAGCCCCAGTTATGGCTATGGTATGGGAAGGACCAAATGCTATCGCCGCTGTACGCCAGACTATGGGAGCCACTCACCCAAGTGAGGCTGCGCCAGGCACAATACGACATGATTATGGTCTTGAGATAGGCAGAAACCTCACCCACGCCTCAGACGGCACACATACTGCCGCTGAAGAGATCACCCTATGGTTCAAGGCCAACGAATTGATAAATTGGTCACGCGATCTAGATTGCTGGATCTTCGAAGAATAATCAACACAAAATTCATATCTATTATGACAAACTCTGCACTTGATCCGCTTGTAGTTCTTACCGGCGCTGGCATATCAGCCGCCAGTGGCGTCCCTACCTATCGAGGGGTTGGAGGCTTCTGGCAGAATTATCGAGCTCAGGATCTTGCCACGCCGGAGGCTTTTCAACATGACCCGGCTTTGGTATGGCGCTTTTATCATTGGCGTCGTAACCTCGTCCACCAATGCAAACCAAATCAAGCCCATTATTTGCTTGCAAGTATCGAGGACAAGCTAGAAGATTTCGTCCTTATTACTCAGAACGTCGATGGCCTTCACCAGGCTGCCGATAGCCGGCGGGTAATTGAACTTCATGGTTCAATCTGGCGGTTGAAATGCACAAAATGCGAGAATCGGTGGATGGACCTTACAGTCCCTATGAAGGAAGACCTGCCTACCTGTCCAAAATGCGGCGCATTGGCAAGGCCTGATATCATTTGGTTTGGAGAACCATTGAACGCTGAAGACCTCGAAAGAGCCTACTTTGCCGCCGGTCGGTCGCGGTTCATGCTGGTGATCGGGACCTCTAGCGTTGTACAACCCGCAGCCCAGATCCCAATAATCGCACATGAAGCCGGTGCAAGGCTTATCGAAATTAATCCGGAAATCACCCCATTAACTGCCTTTGCTGACGTCCATCTACGCGGTTCGGCGATATCCCAGCTAGCTCTGTGGTGGGAAAGCATATCTCCTTAATGAATTCGAACCAATACCCGAGCATCTCGCCAGAGTTCTTCTAATTGATAATATTCACGCAAGACTGGTGAGAATAAGTGCACAATCACGTCTCCATAATCAAGCAGGATCCATCCGTTGGCGGATTCTCCCTCCACACCCCATGTGTTCATCGCATACTGCATTTTTACTTCTTTTTGCAACTCATTGGCCAGTGCTTTCATGGTTCTTTCACTACCGGCACTGCAGATAATAAAATAATCTGTGAATGAACATAGTTGTTTAAGTTCCAGGAGCACAATGTCTTCACCTTTTTTCTGTTCAAGCAAATCAACAATCGCTCGCGCCAGCTCAAATGTGTCTTCGGCCATACCTTTCCTTTCCTAATACTTTTGCGAAATAATATCCCGATTAAAGTCGATCCCTTCTTATAGTATTCTCACGCAGTGATCACAAGCTGTTTCACCGTTCTCCCAAATGAATTATTGTGATTAATAAAGCATGCTTATATGTATCTATAGCCATAATAGCGCTTTTCCACATATGCCACAAATTATATCCAAAGTTTTCAGTCCTTGTTAAAAAATAATATTCCTTGGCCAAAAGCATTCTAGGTTATTATTTGACTATGACGTTCTATCGCTGCCTGCCCAACATTTCGACCGCTAGCTTCGAATAGACAGCTCCTTGTGGTCTTAAATCACTCTGAAATAGACAGATTTCCTCGACTCGAACCTTGCCTAGCTCGTTAATCTTATATGTCTCCAGCAATTTCGCCACATCACAATTGTCAGCATCGCGCCGAAGTCTTCCCAGTGTTAGATGAGGATGAAAGGATCGCTTTTCTGTCGGAAACCCAAGCTCTTCTAATGCCCTCTCAAGATTGGATTGTAGTCTCATAATACCCCCTGTAGTATCTTCAACTCCAACCCATAGAACGCGTGGACGATGTTGATTGGGAAAGCAACCCAGCCCGCCTACAGCAAACTCAAAGGGAGCTTCCTGAAGGGCAATACGGTGCATCCAATGCTTAATGTCAGGCAATTTGCTCTCTTTAATATTGCCAAGGAACTTCAGCGTAAGGTGTATTCCTACAGGCTTGGCCCAGCGAATCGCGCCTTCGGGTAAGTTGATTCTCAGATGGCTTATTTCCTCCGCCAGCGAAGAATGCATCGATTCTGGCAACTCAATAGCAATAAAGGAACGTATCATTTCTATGAAATACCTTTTTTTTAATAGTTTTTTCTAGCATCAATCAGCACATCAGCTGGATATTTACGAACGACTAGGATAAGTCCATAACTGGCGTATGTAAAGAGAACGAAACACCTGAATAATACAGCCCACTTTATAACAGAAAGTATGCCTAAAATCATAATTCTGCACAAGCGAAAGGTTGTAGCGAATGCTTCAACTATCATCACTTCCTACTAACAATAGTCCCATTAAACAGCATCTGCATTGTCTTATGCTTAACCATACGGAAAAAATATTGATCTAAAATATTTTAGATGCAATATAACAGAAATTCTCTTCCATATCCCTGCATCATCTCTATCAACATGCTTGAAAGTCTGCAAGTGGGTCGATTTTGCTATCTCGCGTATCGGGAATTTTCTTGAAGACGAACACCGAGAGGATCCTAGCCATGCATCTTTCCAAAAGTGAAGAAAGATCTTAGATAATAATCGAGAATAGGTTTGCAATCCAACAATCATCTTACTTTGATCGATCAAATATAAATCTCTACAGCCCCGGATTCCCTTCCCTTTTTTTTCCGCGGCCACATCTCGAGGATATTTACAAGCATATTTGCCCATAAAAGAGTATAGTGTATAAGGGGTGGAAGCGGGGCTTCCACCCCACATATACTAATATTTCGGCAAGTGAAGAACCCCGCAGCTTGCTGTGGAGTTCTTCCAAGGAAAAAGCCATAAATGAGGGCGGTAGCTCCCAAACCCGCACTTTCTACTCATCCCCACAGCAAGTTGTTGGGTTTCCTGGCTTTTTCCCATGATTCCTCTCTTTTTCAACATTCTACATCTTGCATATATAAATGGTATGGATAAAATGAGACCATGGTTGAAAAACTTTCCAGAAGAGATTTCCTCAAGCTGGCAGCAATCTCTACGGGTTCGCTTGGAATATACACAGCAACTCATTTTCCAAAAGATGAACAAATGGGCATCGCGCGTATCACAGTCTCATGGATCGGACTATACCCAGAGCCGACCTTTCGAACACGCCGATTAACTGAGCTCCATCGCGATGATCTCATTCCCCTTTTTGCTAGAATAACCTCAGATGACGGACCATCCTACAATCCCATCTGGTATCAAGTTGCGGATGGCTATATTCATTCGGGCCATGTTCAGCTTGTCCAGTGGCATTTACAAACACCGCATCGGCTTCTACCTGAAGAAGGCACCTTGTTTGAAATATCTGTCCCCTATACACGAAGTCGCAGCTCGCCTGACCCCGAATCGCGCCCGTTTTATCGCCTGTATTACCAATCAACCGCTTGGGTTAATGGTGTGGAATTCGACCATGAAGGTCGCGCTTGGTATCGGATCCATGATGATACACTGCACGTCAGCTACTATGCTCGGGCGGAACACCTAAAATGGATTCCACCGGAACAGTTAAGTCCAATTTCAGCTGAAGTCCCTCTACACGCAAAGCGAATTGAGGTCTTGTTAGCAGATCAAGAGCTACGGGCCTATGAATACGATCGACTTGTGATGCGAACTCGCATTTCTAGCGGCATTCCAAATCTTGAGCCGCAAGAAAATGATATCCCAACCGCAACACCGACGGGGCATTTTTATATCGATAAAAAAATGCCTGTTAAACATATGGGAGATGGACACTTGACATCCGATCTTGAAGCTTACGAGCTTCCTGGCGTACCCTGGGTGGCTTTTTTCCATGAAACCGGAGTTGCCTTTCACGGAACTTATTGGCACAATGACTTTGGCCGTCCCAAGAGCCATGGCTGCGTTAATATGCGCAACGAGGATGCCAAATGGCTTTACCGCTGGTCGCTTCCAACTGTGGCCCCAAATGAAGTGCTGCGTATCGGCCGTGGAACCAGTGTAATCGTCATTTAATTCCGCTGTTATTGTCTTCTGCGACTTTTATCCTACCGTGTCTAGCTCCAGCTTTATGGGAAAAAGCAAGAACCCGCCATGATAGCTTTTTTCCGCACAGCCCGCGCGGGCCCCGCAGCCAGAAGACTTATACCGCATGCATCGCACGCTATCGCTTGCTGCAGGTTTCTTCAGCTCTCCAATCCAATCTCGTCTTCACACTCGTTCACCAAGGAATACAATATTTTCACCCCCAGGCTTGGGTTAAATAAAAAAAATACACCGGGTAAACCAGCATATCTCACAAGTTAATTAAACCAAATAACTGCAAATCAATTCTTCATTAGCTTATTCAGGATTGATTCTTATTGCCTTGTACCTGATTGAGAAGATCAGGCAACTCTCCCGTTTTGCCATATCCCGAAGCGCCGCGGCTAATTGCCGCCTGCCCCTCATCATCGCTTAGACGATCGGCAAGTACTAATATATCCAAATCCGCCGAAAGCTGTCGCAAATTACGCAAGAGCCAATAATCGCGTTCTCGTGCAACTTGAGCGTTGATTAGAACCAAGCCAAGAGCGAGTCGCTCGGCAATCGCGAGAGCTTCTTCAGGCGTACTTGCCTCTGTCACCCGATAGCCATGAGAGCGTATCATCATGATCATTG
>DAOVFE010000127.1 GCA_030673085.1 Anaerolineales bacterium
GAGTTCAGCAACGCCTGGCAAAGGGAATTGCGAAATATTTGGGAGCAATTACCTGAGGAGCAGCGGCGGGATCTCGAGCGTACGCTAGGGAGACTGCCCGGGAATTATAAAGGCTGGCTCATTTTAATTGATGAAGCGATGTCTCAATTTAGGGTGGCTGCGGGAGATAAGAGAGAGGTGGCAATAGTTGGGCCGGTGAATACCGGTAAATCGACGCTTTATAACCGCTTGATCCAATCAAAGGCGGAAAAGACAAAAGTGAGTGCAGTTCCAGGGACAACGCGCAGAGCAGTTGAGGGGGATGCGGGTATCTTTGATGTGATCGATACGCCGGGCGCAGATGCAATTGGTGCGGTTGGTCAGGAAGAGAAAGATAAAGCCTTAAATGCGGCCAGGAAAGCCGATTTTCTTATTGTTCTATTTGACGCAACCCATGGGATTCGAAATGCACAGCGGGAATTATTTATGGATCTTGTCCAGCTCGGCAAGCCACTGGTTGTAGGTTTGAATAAAATCGATTTGATCAGAAAAGAGAAAAAAGAGATTAAGGAAAAGGCATGTAATGCACTTGATCTGGATAAGGAACAAATAATCGCACTAAGCGCCAAGAAGGGGGAGGGGATTGAAGAGCTGTTGATGGCGGTTGCGAAGAGCGAGCCCAGCATAGTGGCGGCGCTTGGCTCTGCACTGCCTGAGTACCGCAGAAGATTGACTCAAGAAGTTATTCTCAAAGCAATATCAACTGCAGCCGCAATTGGAGCGACGCCCTTACCAATTGTGGATTTTATACCCCTGACAGCTATCCAATGTGCTATGGTCGTAGGAATTGCGCGTATCTACAACTATCAGATAACTTTCAGAAGGGCAAAGGAATTGGCGGCGACATTTGGTTTTGCTATGTTGGGACGGACTATATTCTATGAAATAAGTAAGCTGGGCGGCCCGCCTGGGTGGGCCGTTGCCGCTGCAGTTGCTGCCGGAACTACAGCCGCGATGGGTTATGCGGCGGAAGTTTGGTTCGAAAGAGGGGAGAGGCTCTCTCGGCAGACCGTGGCTCAGATTGCAAAAGCAGTGAGCGAGGTTTTAATTGATAGGTTGAAAGACCTAGGACGCCGGAAGCCGAGGAAAATTGAGATTCGGGAAAGGGTTAACGAAATTCTCGGTTCATTACCGCCAGAAGCGGGCATATACCGAGAAATTAATCCCACCGACTTAGAGAATGGCTCCAATACGACTGAATGAGGAGGATATAGACTTTTAAGCACTTCTGGCCAACGTGTCTACTATGCAGCCATGGCCATAGCAGCATTAAGATGAAAGGTTAAACAAGTATAAAAAAAAAGGGGGCGCATCGCTGCCATGATAAATCAGGAAGGAGTTGCTTGATGTACATACACCACGCATCAGTCCCTTTGCAAATTTTTCTTCATGGAGATTGAAAAGCGCGTGGAGGCGGAGTGTCGGAATACAAGAAATATCCCCAAGGCATATATGAACAAAGTTATCAGGAAATATGCATGAACAGATGCATCTGGAAGTGCCTCAAATAATATGCCCACGTCATTTCTTGATCCCTTACTTCCCCAATAGTTGTAGAGAGAGTTAACAAATGGAGATATCATTCCAATAATTACTATATTCAACCAAATCCACTTCCTTCTAAAAAGCAGCCACATACAAGGCCAGACGAAAAGGGCAAATGTAAGAAGGTCACAAAGATAGGGAGCGGCGATGACTAGCCAGTCGGTTGGGCCTGAATAACGAACATAGCCCCAGTAGAAGTGATGTTTCATCATAGACGGCCAGAATATAAAATCCGTGACTTGTGCGCCTTCGAGAATCGCCACCAGCGCATGACTTCCCTCATGGCGAAAAGTCCCTATTGTCTGATAAATAGGGTATGCAAGCAACCAGACCAGATCACTTTTTTGTAACATCATAATAAAGAGTAGGCTTCCTAACAGATCGAGTTGAGTGCCGGCCACAGGACATCTTCGTAAGAACTCGTCTCTCTTACGCCGTGGGACAAAGGCCGGCTTACAGTAGAACGACTTTACGACTAGAAGGCGACCCAGTATGCCAAGCTTTCATACTAATACGCATTAGCCATTCTCCTCCGCGATCGGGTGTAAAAAAGAGCGCCTGCGATCGGACACAAGGCAGAGCACCCGCGATCGGGCACAAAGCAGAGCACCCGCGATCGGGCACAAAGCAGAGAGCCGTACGCAGCCAGCAAGAGAGCGTGAAATAGATTATATCAAATGCGATAATAGCCTCAAGATCACGGCTTGTCGAGTCCGGAGCGACGTAAGGATAGCGCAGAGGACTCGAGCCGCTATCAGCTTTTTCTATTTCCAGAATTGCAGGATGAGTAAATGACAAAACCCTCATAATTACTTTAGGGATGTCCCTTAAGGACATCCCCCATTGCGGGAATTTTGCCCCTTCGGGTGCGGGTTTTGTTTAAATATTCGCTCAGGACTATCACCCTGCAGTGCCTACGGCCCTGGCCATTTATATTCTGGCTAATCGAATAAAGAAGCGAAAAAAGATTGTTAGCTTCATGAGTAAAAGGACGAGATGTTTATCTGGGCTTCTTTTCCATCCGTAGCGGATACTTGGGAATTGCTGACGGCAGCGAGTGAAAACAAAGTGACTTATATTCCAGGTCAGGCATTTTCTGTTTATTACGACCAGCGTAACAGCAGGCGGCTGAATTTTAGCAATACCGATCCTGAGCGAATTCATGAGGGTATACGAAGGCTGGCGAAATTGATTCGGAATACAATTAGATCCTAGCTGTATGTTGGCAATAATTAGCGCTCTTGGGATTATGATGGTCGCAGACGATCTAAAATAGCAGCAGCTGGATCTGTCAGAAACGGATGGAGCGGGAAAAAAGAAAAGCCACGCGGACCCGTGGCTTTTTATATTGCGCTCTAAAGAGGTGAAATGTTGGTCGTTCAGATTGCAATGCCTGGATCGGCATATAGAAAGCGGCTAATTCGTCACGTCAACGCCACCGAAAGCGATGAAACAACGGACTTCGAGTACCGGCGGAGAATCTGTGATATCGGAGGCTGGTTGGGTCTTATTTTCCCAACCACCAAAGAGCGGAATCCCGCTGATCTTGACCTGCCATTCATCCGGCACGCGCAAATCAATTCCACCGAAAGCGCAATTTAAATCCAGTGTGGCGCCCTTTGGATCAATGGTGCAGTGACGGAGATTGATATCGGCGCCGCCAAAGAGGCAGACGACGGATCCTCCTTGAAAATTTGATGAGGAGATAGTCTCTTTGATCCCGCTGAAAGCTGTAAAGTAATTTAGAAGGTCAGATTCGGCAGTGGCTCCGGGGTGCTGTGTAAAACGGGTAATGATAAGCCAGGCGCCAATCAAGATCATAAGTAGAGGTAAGAAGTAATCGACGAAATCGCCTGGCAAGATGGAAAGGTTGGTGAGTTGAATCAAGACGCCAATCGCGATGACTATTGCTGCGCCGAGCGGTGGAGCTTGGCGGCTGAGGAGTTGTATTATGCCAAAGAGAATAATAAGTAAAGGCCACCAAGTTGAAATGAAAGTGGAAAAGTCGAGCAAATTCATTTGCTCTGCTAGAAAACCACCTCCGAGAATAAGTAGAAGAGCGCCGATAAATGAACGAAATGACATCACATAGCCTCCTTTTCGTATTAGGTTACCGAATCTACTGGAAAAAACCCGACAGTAGAAAAAGCCATCATTAAATTAATTGCATTGACTCCGGAAGAGTTTTTCTTGGAAGAGAATATATGCAAAAAGAACCACTTCCGATGGACTACCCATGTTTCTAATATCTGTGCACATCCGGACGGGACGCAGACAAAACCATTATGCCCAGTCCTTCTGAAGAGGTGGAAGCAATATATGTCTTCTCGTCCAGCGCAGGCATTGAGCTAGATATTACTTAAGGCAATAACCCGATTGGAGTGATCTTATCATCGCCGGAAGAGTATGTACAGTTGTCTAGTGTCAGAGTAAAAAAAGAGAGAATTTGCCAAAAAGAAAGTTCAGCAATTGAAAAAAACAATCTCTTTCCCCACTCAAAGGGCAAAGGGGCAATTTCGTCCTGCTTGATTGAAAACCGGGAATCTATAATCTAGCCACTATTTTTAAGAGATAGTGTCACCGGCAAAAGAAAGTTGATACATTTTCGCTCCCTAACCGTATATTATATATAGGCGATCCTTTGAAAAAGATGAGGATAGCTCATTATACGCGATAGGTACCGTGCCAAATCAGCCTCTGCCGGGTTTAAGGGGTTGAACGTTTTTATGAAGACGCATGCAGCTAAGTCTTTCTACCCGGCATACTGGCGGATGAGGAGTTTGATATACTATCGATCCTGCTGATTACCGATTGCTTTAGAATGGACTTAATCAGTGGCCGGAAGATTTGACTTATAGAATGCAGGTATGAGCGTTAAATGCATAGTTAATCGATTCGCGGGCGTATTTTCTGCCGAATAAAGATTGAAGGGCAGGAAACCGGGTTTCATTCTAGATACTGTATGGGGAGGAGAAAGTGAAACAAAAGCATCCGTCGGGGCTGGTAGGAGGAATTATTCTGATTCTGATTGGAGCATGGTTCCTGGCCGTCAGATTGATTCCCGGACTTGAAAATTGGGTCACCTTTAGGTTTGGGTGGCCGATAATCATTATTGGAGTGGCCATCCTGTTGCTGGTCATTGGGTTGGTCTCCAGGGAAAGAGCAATGGCTATCCCGGCATGTATCGTGGGCGGGATAGGTGGCTTGCTATGCTGGCAAAACGCCACCGGAAATTGGGAGAGCTGGGAGTATGCCTGGGCATTAATTCCGGGATTCGTCGGCGCAGGGATTCTGATTTCTGGCTTGTTGGGCGGTGAACGAGATGAGGCTCTGCATGGAGTCAGACTAATAATTATTAGCGCGATATTGTTTGCGGTATTTGGATCCATCGCTGGAGCATTGGGGGCATGGGGGAACTTGCTATGGCCTTGCTTACTGATTCTTGCGGGATTGTTCCTCTTGCTCCGTCCTTACCTATCATCACAATGAAAGCGGATATAACCGCCTGTTTCTGATGGCGGAATCCGGATTTGTGTTGGGGACGGGCCAAGTGACGCTGGATAGCAAGGGGCGATGCCGATAGGTATGGCGAATGAAGCCTATCGGCTTTTCAAACGAAGAATATCAGCTTCGTCAAGAGGGTAGGAGCTTCTACAATAGCTTTTTTCTTCGCGTAGCCCGCACAGCCCGCGTGGCCCGTGCAGCCTGCACGGTCAGAACAGAGTGTAGATTGCTGCGGGATTCTTCGCTTATTGTGCTGTAGGTATTGGGGAAAGGAGAGAATGATGAATAGACTATATCGAAGCGAGACGGATAAAGTATTGGGAGGCGTCTGTGGTGGTCTGGGCGCCTATCTGGGGTTTGACCCGGTGATTATCCGCATCTTCTTTGTGCTACTGACGATTGCAAATGGGGTCGGAGTGATGATTTATATGCTCTTGTGGCTCATTCTGCCGGCGGAAAGCAAAGCAGAGGACGCCGGCACACATCAGAATTTAGAGGACGCTGCCGACGAGATCACCACTCGAGCGAAGGAAATGGCAGGTGAGTTGCAGGCCGTGGTTACCCGCCCGAATCGGCAGGGGGCCCTGTATATCGGCGCAGCGCTGATTCTGTTGGGGGTAATATTTCTAGTCGAGAATTTAAATATGGACTGGCTTTGGTGGCTTGATTTTGACTTCCTTTGGCCGGTGCTCTTGATCGGCGGCGGAATTATCTTATTTGTTCGGTCTATAAGAGAGAAGTGAGATGAATGAAAAGAAGCGACAAATTAGTCTAATGGGGCCGGCTCTGTTGATCGGCCTGGGTATGATTTTCCTTTTAAACAACCTTGGCTGGATGAAATGGAGCG
>DAOVFE010000190.1 GCA_030673085.1 Anaerolineales bacterium
TTATGCTTGATTATTATAGAATCTGGCTCATTGTTGGGGATGATAATCGCGATTTTCGGCTTTTCAAACAGCCCCTTCTTCTAAGGAAAAAGCCATAATGAGGGCGGTAGCTCCCAAACCCGCACTTTCCGCTCATCCCTACAGCAAGTTGTTGGGTTTCATGGCTTTTTCCCATGATTCCTCTTTTTCAACAATCTCGTATAGCTGAGTTGTTTTATCTGGATAATTGCCCATAGTTGCTGTATCGAGAACGAATTGAGCCATGAGAAGGTTTATCAAGCAATCTCTGCTTTCTGTAAGAGAGGAATATCGATGAAGTATGTTTATGGTCCGGTACCCTCGCGACGGCTAGGGAAATCGCTAGGGATCGATACTATCCCCTTAAAGACCTGCAACTGGAACTGCGTATACTGCCAGCTTGGGCGGAGCAGGCCGCTGGTGAATGAGCGCAAAGATTATTTCCCTCCGAAGGCTATATTGGCTGAAGTTCAAGAGGCGCTGGCCGCTCATGCTCATGGCGAGATCGATTGGGTGACTTTTGTCGGATCGGGTGAGCCGACCTTGCACGCCAGTATTGGCTGGCTCATACGCCGGGTGAAAGATCTGACGGATCTTCCGATAGCGGTGATCACTAATGGTTCGTTGCTCTATTTACCCGAGGTTCGACTTGATCTTTCCCTCGCCGACGCGATTCTCCCTTCTCTGGACGCGGGCACAGCCGATTTGTACCGCAAGGTAAATCGGCCGCATCCGCAAGCTACATTTGAGCGTTTGGTGGAAGGCTTGATTGAATTTCAAAATGAGTATCAGGGGAAACTTTGGATCGAAGTAATGCTGGTGAGGGGTATGAATGACAGCCAGCAAGCGCTTAAGAATATCGCCGCAGTGCTGGGCCAGATTCAACCAGATGAAGTGCATATCAATTTGCCGACTCGGCCGCCGGTGGAGACGTGGGTGCAGCCGGCTGATCGGGATGGGCTCATGCGGGCAATAGCCATTATAGGAGGCATTGCGAAAGTTGTTCATCCGGCCGAAGGCGCCTTCGATTTGAGCGGGTATGACAATCTGGCCGATGCGGTAGTGGCCATTATCACTCGCCATCCGATGAGCCAAGATCAGTTGGAGCGAACGCTGGCCAGGTGGGCGCCGGGTGAGGTGCAAGCAGTATTGGCCGGATTGAAAACCAGCGGAAAAGCGCAAGTAGTTGAACGTCACCGTCAACGGTTTTGGATCGCTGCGCCGGCCTATTTCCCCGATGAAGAAAAGAACCAATCATCACCGTCTCGACAAGGAAAGTAATAGAAAGTCCGAGCGAAGATCGAGAAAGGAATAAAGCTCGGATAAATCTCTTCAATTTTCGGTCCTTGCGTATGCAGATCGGCTCCTGGCCAGGTTTTTGGCTGGGGCATTTGCTCATAGCGAATACGAGCGATCATTGCTTGCACTCGATTTCGTCAATGGAAGTTTTTCTATTAACCGGCGCGGGATAGGAAGATATGCAGCAAGTTTCAAGATTTTCAAGGAAGGGTAATATTACAAAAAGTGCAAGTATAGTTGGTAAATGGGTTTAACTTGAAAGCCCAATGCTGAGTAATAGCCTGCTTCTGAGCAAGTCTGGAAACCATTGCGATGCATAAGAAAAGCCCGGTATCGGGCTTTTTCAGGCGGAGAGGGTGGGATTCGAACCCACGGTGGCCCAAAGGGCCACAACGGTTTTCGAGA
Organism: Anaerolineales bacterium; assembly: GCA_030673085.1. GTDB lineage: Bacteria > Chloroflexota > Anaerolineae > Anaerolineales > E44-bin32 > JAFGNH01. The sequence goes on from DAOVFE010000190.1 coordinate 1,723, forward strand.
CCGCCCCGTTCAACCACTCCGGCACCTCTCCACTTTGTGGAGTGATTATAGCTCAGCCTTCATCAGATTTCCACTTGCTGCCCCAATTCGGGATATAAAACGTCGTGGAGACCGGCTTCGTCCAGCTTCTCGGTCAAGGCCTGAGCTGGGCCAGGCTCACCATGGACAAGGAAGATTCGGCGCACGCGGCCTTTTGCAGCTTGCGCATAGCGTACCAGGAAATCCTGACCAGCGTGGGCTGAAAGCCCGTTGATTTTAGCAACCTCGGCTTTGACATCATATTTCTCGCCGAAGATGCGGACCCGTTTATCTCTCTCAACCAACCGGCGGGCAAGCGTATGAGGCGCTACCCAAGATGTGATTAATATAGTGTTTTTAGGATTCCCAATGTTGTTCTTAAGATGATGCAATATGCGGCCAGCTTCGGCCATGCCTGAGGCGGAAATGATAATTACCGGGCCTTTGATACGATTAATGGCCTTACTCTCTTCTACCGAGCGGGTGTAGCTCAGCAAGTCGAATCCGAGAGCTTCGCCATGCGGGTCGTTGCGCATGAAATCTATAGTTTCTGTATCGAAACACTCAGTGTGCTGGCGGAAAATATCAGTTACGTTAATTGCCAGCGGACTATCGACGAAGACTGGAATGCGGGGGATTTCGCTGTGTTTTATCATCTCATGCAGGTAATAAACCAGCGTCTGAGTTCGGCCTACAGCAAATGAAGGGATAATCACTTTTCCGCCGCGGGAAACGGTCCGGCTTACTACCGCCTGCAGTTCCTCATAGGCCTTATCGGGATGTTGATGGATACGATCGCCGTAGGTACATTCCATGATCAAGTAATCGATATTGTCTGGCAGCACCGGATCGCGCAGAAGCGGCATGTTGAGCCGGCCAATGTCGCCGGAGAACATAAGACGCACCTTGCGACCGTGTTCCTCCAATTCAAGCAGTTCGCCGGCTGAGCCAAGGATATGACCGGCTTCGATTAGACGTGCAATAACGCCAGGGATAGGTTCAAAAGGTTGATCGTAATTATGGCCTTGCAGATGCCATGCGGCGCGCTCTGCATCTTGTATGGTATACATAGGCTTCACCGGCGGAAGGCCGCGCCGGGCGCGCTTCTTATTCAAGAATCGGACATCATATTCGAGAATATGGCCTGTGTCCCGGGTCATGATGTCTGTCAGATGGGTAGTAGCATGGGTGGCATGGATACGACCGCCGAATCCTTGAAGAACCAGGTTGGGCAAATTGCCGCAGTGATCGATGTGGGCGTGTGAAAGAACAACCGCGTCGATGCTTTCGGGCGGGAAAGGAAAATTAAGATTGCGCTCATAGGCATTCTTGCGATGCCCTTGATAGAGGCCGCAATCCAGGAGCATCCGGCAGCCGTTCATACTGATTAAATGGCGCGATCCGGTTACTGTATGGGCAGCGCCATGAAAGGTAATATTCATACTTGCCTCGTTTTAGCGCTGGATTTGCCTTGGAGTTGGCAAAGAATCTCTTCGCCGTAGGTTTCAAAACGCCAGGTGAGGGGAGCCATGATTTTGGCGAGTGTCTCTCGATCATGTGGTGCAGTTTTGGCAATTTCCAACATAATCTCGCGCGGCAGAATTACATCTGATTCAACCTGACGTCGCTGAGCTGTTTCCTTACGCCATTGACGCAGTTGATTAAAACGGGCAGTGACGTCCTCGTCGACCGGCGAGTGGGCCGGACGATGAGGTGGTCGCGAATGGCAGCCTTTTTCAACGGCTGCCAGAATCTCGTCGCTATAGCGACTGATCTGACGGGGGGATATTTTAGGGATCGCGCTCAGCTCCCGCTCGTTCTTCGGCATAGATTGAGCGATAGCTAGAAGGTTTCTATCACCTAAGATCTTGAATGGCGGCCGGTTGCGCCGGCGGGCATGCCGGTCGCGGAACAGGTAGAGTTCGCGCAACACCGCGAGCTGCTGCGGGCCAAGCCTACGGGCATGCTGGATATTCCAAAACCCATTGGCGTCAAAGCCATTCTTTGGCCTCTGAATTTGAGTAAGCCATTCACATTCTTCACGGGCTTCCTCCCAACGGTTGGCTGCATGCAGTTCTGCGGCCAGACGGTCGCGCAATGACAGCAGATAGTGAGTATCCATCCGAGCATAATTTAGGAGCTTATCGTCGAGCGGCCGTTTACCCCAATTTGCACGCTGAAATCGCTTATTCACAGCAACGCCGAACTCTTCGGCCAGGATGTCCGCCAGACCGTTATGCTGGTAGCCAAGCGTACGGCAAGCCACCCGGGTGTCGAATAAATTGACGATCTGGAAGTGAAAATCGCGCTTAAGGCAGATAACGTCATATTCGGCGCCGTGCATGACCTTCTCTATTGAAGGATCGGCAAACAAGGGCAATAGGCAGTCGATGCTTGGGAGGGTGATTGGATCAACTAGATAATCGGTATTGGGAATTGAGATCTGGATCAGGCAGACCCTTTCATTGTAAGCATAAAGGCTGTTTGATTCAGTATCGATGCCCAATCGCGGCTGGCGGCGCAAGATAGCGACCATCTGATGGAGCTGGGCCGGCTCTTGTACTAATATCGGTGGGTGCTGGAAGTGATCAGCCATGTCGCTAATTATAACGGCTCTTTGAGAGTTGTGTCTGGAGAGCAGCTACATCTCGCTCTATATAGAAGACTCTCGTTCCAGGCATGTGACTTTTAGCAGATTTAACCGTAATGAGTTGAGATTCAAATAATAAGATGGGCGAATTATTCTATTAAAAGGAAGTACTGCCCGAACAAATGATGATTCTTTAAAAGAAAGCCAGAGCGGACTTTAACATATCCGAATTGAACAGCCTTCCGGAACCGAAAATAGCTGCCGGCAGTTAAAAAGTATTGTGAAGTGTGGGCTTTCTCCCCATACTCCGCATAGGCCCTTAACT
>DAOVFE010000432.1 GCA_030673085.1 Anaerolineales bacterium
AGAATCGAATGCAATCTGAGCCAACGGTCCTTGATTGGTTTAAATCCGTCTTAAGGCTAAGGCCTATTCCGATTCCCGAATCGACGAAGATCGCGGAGATGCCAGCGCTATTAGATTTGCAAGAAGAGATAGAAGTCCAACATAAGGCGGCGATCAAGCCAATCGAATCCATTGCAAAACCTTTTAATCTGATGCACCTGCGACTACCTGCGGCAATTCTACTGGCTTTAATTGCGCAGGTAGGACTAGAACGTCACCCTGATAATGTCATTGTTATGGTGATGCTCTATATTATCGCTGCGGGTTTAGCGGGTTGGGTGGCATGGACAGGCGATTTACGATTCGAGCCAACGGGTGAAATCGTGGAAAAAAGGGAGGAAGCTGGAGTTCGGCCCTTATATCTCGCTTTTGGCTTTATACTCGCTTTGCTGACATTCATTTCTGCGAATGACGATAGCTTTGATAGCATGGTCTTAATATCCTGGTTCGGGTCCTTGTTATTCATGCTTATGGCTTTTTGGGAAGGGGGTATAAGCTTACGGCCATTGGCAGAGCGGATCGGCGCCTGGTTTCGCAAGCCGGGTCTGCAAATAAGAATAGACTCATGGGGATTGCTGCTTCTGGGCGTGTTTGCAGTAAGCGCCTATTTCCGTTTCGCTTATCTTGATACGGTTCCCATTGAAATGTGGAGCGATCAGGCCGAAAAGCTGCTCGATGTAGTAGATGTACTAAACGGCCAGTATCCGATTTATTTTGTACGTAATACCGGCCGGGAAGCGTTACAGTTCTATCTGGCAGCCGCGACCGCCATTCTATTTAAAACCGGGATTTCATTTCTCACTCTGAAGATAGGCACCGCGCTGGCGGGCTTTGTCACTCTTTTCTATCTCTATCTTTTCGCCCGCGAAATTGGAGGGCGCAAGGTAGGGTTAGCCGCCGTTCTGCTTGCCGGTATTGCTTTTTGGCCGAACGTCATCAGTCGGGCTGGACTTCGATTTCCGCTTCTTCAACTCTTTGCCGCACCTGCGATGTACTATCTTGTACGCGGGCTGCGACGTAAGAGCCGAAATGATTTCCTGCTTTGCGGCATGGCGGTAGGACTCGGACTTAATGGATACAGCTCGGCTAGAGTGCTTCCGCTAGTAGTCATGCTTGGAGTGATAATCTATATCTTTCACCGCGAATCGCGAAGCTATAGGTGGCGGGCAATTGGCTGGCTTTGCGCCGCCGGCGCAATTGGATTGGTCATTCTGATACCGCTCTTGCGGGTGGCGATCGAGATGCCCGATCTATTTCTTTTCCGAATGATGAGCCGAGTGGCAACGGCCGAACGGGATCTGCCTGGTTCGCCGTTGGCGATTTTTGGAAAGAACTTTATTGACGCGCTATTGATGTTCAATTGGGACGACGGCGAAATATGGATCATAGGTCCCATTCATCGTCCGGCGTTGGATTGGATTACAGCGGCGCTTTTTCAAATCGGTGTGGTAACCTTGCTGGTGCGCTATATCCGACGACGCGCCTGGCAGGATCTCTATACTTTGCTCTCCATCCCCGTGTTGCTTCTGGCATCAACTCTTTCACTTGCTTTCCCGGCAGAGAATCCTGCTCTCAATAGAGCATCGGGCGTTATTATCCCGGTTTTCACCATTGCTGCAATTCCATTCGCTGCATTTCCGGATTGGGCCAGGCGGACTTTGGGGAAGCGAAAGGGGTGTATTGCCGGTCTTGGAGTCGTGGCAGTGTTGTTTATGGTTGCTGCGGGCTC